>CAXBNM010000032.1:0-20624 GCA_963976885.1 uncultured Burkholderiaceae bacterium | reverse complement strand
CGAGGGCGTGGCGCCAACGATCAAGGCCTGCGTGAGACGTCGTTGCCGCGGTGCCGCCGGGAGCGGCTGTGCGGTTGTCTGCACGACTGGCGAGGCGGCTTCTGCCGGCTCAGGCGCAAGTTCCGCCATCTCGCTCGTCGCCGGCACGGCGCTCGGCGGTGCCGTCAGCGGAGCCGGGCTCACGATATCGTCAAGGCCAGCCTTGGTGTCGGCCGCGCCAATACCAAGGCTGGCCGTGGCCTTCCCAGAGCCCGTTGCACTGGCGTCGCAGGCACCGGCACCGGCACCGGACGGCGGCATCTCGTGCGGATCGTTCGAGCCTGGCTTTGCGGATGCTTGCTGTGCCGGCACCGGAGCCAGCATCGCCGGCGTCACCGCGGGCGCGAGGAAACCTGGCCACAACCCATCGGCCATCGAAGGCTGGTCGGCGGGCAAAACACTGGCAGAGCCCGCCGTCACCGACAAATCAGGCAAGTCCAGCGAATCAGGTAACTGCAGTGACAGTGGGAACGGCGGTACGGTTGCCTTGCTGGCGCCGGGGCGAGCCGACTCAAAGGCTGTTTCCACCACTTCATTGAGGCGACTCAGCAGTTGCAGACCGATGCGCTCCAGAACAATCGAATAACGCGCACGGGCCGGCGAGCCCAATGGGATGGCATGCACGGTTGGCAGTTGATCGTTGACCGTACGGGCTCGGGCCAGTGCCTTGACCCCGTCAATGGCAAACGGGTTGGCGACCACGATGTCCGGATAAGGGCCATCCGCAAACAACGGGCGCACATCGACCCGTTCAAAGCGTCGGATCACCTCTTTTTGATGCCGCAAAGCAATATCAATCAGGCGCAATTCACGCGTGGCCAGGCCTGCTACCGCCACGGTAAAGATCGGCAACGCGGCAGCCGGCCTGCCGTCGGCAGGCGTCGGCAACGAGCCAGGCTCATCATGCGGGCGATTCTTGTCGTTCATCGGGCTGGTATTGCTCCATGCAGGTGCCGAGATTCTACCGATTCGGCACATTCCGCCAATTGACGAGCGCTCGAATTCAGATTAGCGATAAGCATCGGGCCGGGTGGCGCGGTCGCCTGCCGGCAAAGGTCGCTGATTTCGGTCCGTAGACAGCCAGCACCGAGCCCGCTGCGCCCCCTTTTCGGGCAAGCGGCATGCTACGATTTTTCGATGAGCAAACCAGACTACCACCACTTCGACACGCTGGCCCTGCACGCTGGCGCCGTACCCGATCCGAGCACCGGCTCGCGGGCCACGCCCATCCACCTGACCACTTCCTATGTTTTCCAGGATTCCGACCATGCGGCGGCCTTGTTCAACATGGAAACAAGCGGCCATGTCTACTCGCGGCTGAGCAACCCGACGGTGTCAGTGCTGGAAGAACGCATTGCCGCCCTTGACGGTGGCGTCGGCGCGATCGCCACCGCCAGTGGCCAGGCTGCGCTGCACCTCATCGTGGCCACCCTGGCGGCAAGTGGCTCGCATATTGTTGCCTCGCGATCAATATACGGTGGCTCGCACAACCTGCTGCACTATACCTTGCGCCGCTTCGGCATTGACACGACTTTCGTCGACCCACGAGAACCGCAGGCCTGGCGCGATGCCATTCAACCCAACACCCGGATGCTGTTTGCCGAAACCCTGGGCAACCCGGGGCTGGACGTCTTGAACGTACCGGTCATTGCCGACATTGCCCATGAAGCCGGCGTGCCCTTGGTGCTCGATGCCACCTTCACCACACCCTGGCTGATGCGCCCGTTCGACCACGGCGCGGACATCGTGATGCATTCGGCGACCAAGTTCCTTTGCGGTCACGGCACGGCCATGGGTGGCCTGGTGGTAGACAGCGGGCAGTTCGACTGGCTCAAGCATGGCCGCCACCCTGAACTGACCGAACCCTATGACGGCTTTCACGGCATGGTGTTCGCGGAAGAATCACCGATTGCGCCATTTTTGCTGCGTGCCCGCCGCGAGGGCTTGCGCGACTTCGGCGCCTGCATGAGCCCGATGAATGCATTCCAGATTCTGCAAGGGCTGGAAACATTGCCGCTGCGCATGCCACGCCATGTCAGCAATGCGCGGGCCGTGGCCCGCTTTCTGAACGAGCAGCCCCAGGTGCGCATGGTTGGCTACCCCGACCTTGAAGGCCATCCCGATCACGAACTGGCGCAGCACTTGTTGCCGCGTGGCGCCGGTGCCGTGTTCAGTTTCGAGTTGGACGCCGATCGCGCCACAGGCCGCAAGTTCGTCGAATCCCTGCGTCTGTTCTCGCACCTGGCCAACGTGGGCGATGCCCGCTCGCTGGTGATTCACCCTGCCTCGACCACGCATTTCCGGATGGACGACGCCGCCCTCGCCGAGGCCGGCATTGGTCAGGGCAGCTTGCGTTTATCGATCGGGCTCGAAGATCCGGAGGATCTGATCGACGATTTGAAGGGCGCCTTCCGGGCCGCGTTCCGCAAGCCTCGGGCGGGGAAAAAAGCATGAAGATCACGCTTGCTGACGGCCAACAGGCCTATGTCTATACCGCCGGCCAGTCGCTCGACAACGAGCGCCCGGCTGTTGTCTTCGTCCACGGCGCCCAGAACGACCATAGCGTCTGGGCACTGCAAAGTCGTTACTTCGCCAACCATGGCTTTCGGGTACTGGCCGTTGACCTGCCCGGGCACGGCTCCAGCACCGGTACGCCGCTGACCAGCATCGATGCAATGGCTGACTGGATCGCTGAGGTCATGGCCGCGGCAGGCGTGGCCTCTGCCGCGGTGGTCGGCCACAGCATGGGCTCGCTCATTGCGCTGGCCTTCTCCATGCGCCACCCTGAGCGCTGCGCCGCGATCGCTCTGGTTGGTTCGGCCTTCCCGATGGCAGTGTCCGATGCCTTGCTGGAGGCCGCCAGCAGCGATGAAGCCAAGGCAATCGACATGATCTGCAATTGGTCGCACAGCGGACTGACCTTTCTGCCCGGCAACCCTGGTTTCTCGGTATTCATGATGTCCAAGCGCTTGATGCAACGCCAGCGCCCCGGCGTGCTGGCCGTTGATTTCAACGCCTGCAACAACTGGACCGAGGGCATGCAGGCGGCGCAAGCGTGCAAGGTGCCGGCACTGCTGGTGAGCGGCGCCAACGACATGATGACGCCGGCCCGGGCCATCAGTCAGGTCTATCAAGCCCTTCAGGAACAGGCGGGCACGCACGGACTGCAAGCGCCCAGGCATGAAATCATCGGCCAGTGCGGCCATGCCATCATGTCGGAGCAACCGACGGCCTTGCTGCAGGTGTTGCGTCAGTTCATCCCCGGCACCGTCGCTGCCAGCCCGGCGCCATGAGCCGTCCTTTTGTCGTCGAGCAGGCGCCTGCGCTGCGCTGGGCCATCGTGGTCACCATCGCCGCCCTGGCCGCGCTGTGCATCGCCTGGGAGACAGCGCTGGCACCACTGCGGCCCGGCGCCTGGATGCTCAGCCTGAAGGCCGTACCGCTGTTGCTGGCGTTGCCGGGCATGGTGGCCGGCAAGGTGCGCACCATGCAATGGTGGTCAATGCTGACCATGCTCTATCTCACCGAGGGCCCGGTACGAGCCACCAGTGAAAGTGGCGCTGCCGTGCCGTTGGCCTGGGCCGAAGTGGCGCTCGCCACCCTCGCCTTTGCGCTGATTCTGGCCTGGTGCCGGATTGTGCGGGCCCCTGTTGAGCAAACAGCAGGCTGAACGAAACCTGGCGCGCGGCTCAGCCGCTGCGAACCATCAGACCGCTTGGGCGGTTTGATCTCCCGCTTCATCTGCCGCCGCATCGGCTGAGCGCCGCGCCAGCTGCTCGTAGGCCCGCGCAATCAAATCGGGATCATTGTGTTGCAAGGCCGAGGCGTCACTGAGGGTGCGTCGCCAGGCGCGTGCCCCCGGCAACCCGTTGAACAAGCCCAGCATGTGGCGCGTGATGCGGCGCAGCGGCACGTCTTGCGCCACTTGCTGACGCGCGTACGCGGTCATCGCGGCAATGACCGCAGCGCGATCCGGACCGGATTGACTGCCTGGTGCTGCGGAGGCGATTGAATGGTCAAGGCCTGCCTGCATCGCCTGATCGGGGGCGATATGCGCCGCAAAACCGTAGCGTGCGTCGACCTCACTGAGTATCCACGGGTTGTCGTACGCCGCCCGGCCTACCATCACGCCGGGCAATTGACCGATATTGGCATCGATACTCTGATGGTCGACCAGGCCGCCATTGAGCCAGAACGACAGGCCCGGAAAATCGGCGGCCAGTTGATGCACGACCTGATAGCGCAACGGCGGCACCGTACGATTCTCTTTGGGGCTTAAACCTTCGAGCCAGGCATTGCGGGCATGGACAATGAACACCGAGCAGCCGGCGGCCGCCACCGTGCCGACAAAATCGCGCACAAAGCCATAGTCTTCGTTGCGCCCCAGGCCGATGCGATGCTTGACCGTTACCGGCACCGAGACTTTATCCCGCATGGCCCGCACACAGTCGGCCACCAGCGCCGGCTCGTTCATCAGGCAGGCTCCAAAGGCGCCGCTTTGCACCCGATCGCTCGGGCAACCGCAATTCAGATTGACTTCATCGTAGCCGTATTGCTCGCCGACCCTGGCCGCCAGCGCCAACTCTGCCGGATCGCTCCCTCCCAATTGCAGCGCCAGCGGATACTCCGATGGATTGAACCCGAGCAGCCTCTCGCGCTGACCATGGCGAATAGCCGCACTGACAATCATTTCCGTATAAAGCAGCGCCCGCTGACTGATCTGGCGATGGAAGTACCGGCAATGGCGGTCGGTCCAGTCCATCATGGGGGCAACGGAGAATGCGGGTTTGGTTAACGGCATCAGACGGCAAGACAAGAAGAGGAATGGGCAAAAGAGGCGCGCAGACCAACGCTTTCTGCACGCAGTGATGTTATCAGGGCCGTGCAAGCCCTGGCCCGTCGAGCCCTTGAAACCTTTGCGTACGGACGGCCGTGGAGCTAAGCCTTTTTCCCGGCAGCCGCCTCGCGCTCGCGGATGAAGCTGCGGCGGATCTTGCCCATGAAAGCCAGCGGCATCAGTAACCAGACCATCAGGCCCAGAGCCGACAACACCGGCAGCCCGACAACCCAGCCAAGAACAACCATGAACAACAGCAACAGGTTGTAGACAATATTCATCGACAAGGCATCAAGTTGCAAGGCCAGGTAAACCTGCGCGCTCCAGCGCAGCCACGCTGAGAACCCTTGCACCGTCTTGCCTTCGTAGGCATCAATAACCTGAGCAAATCTTGAACTGGACTTCCGTCGGGGCATGCCTGATCCTGTATTTCATCCGTAACGTGCCTGCATCCGACGAATCGCTCGCATTTGATGACAGGCGTCCAATGCCTGACGCAAGGTGTTGATTCCCCGGCTTCGCAGCAAAGCCTGCAACTTGACGAAAACCTGCGCGGTAATCCAGGTATCGCCAATGGCCGTGTGCCGCGTTACCGCCTCAATGTCGACACCGAGCCGTCTGGCCAGGTCCTCAAGACCATGCGCGCCGGTATGATCATACAAAAATGCCGAGAGCAACACCGTATCGAGCACCGGGTTGTCAAAGCTGACCCCATGCCGGGAGCGTTTCAAAAAGGCCATATCGAAGGCCGCATTATGCGCGACCAGCACCGAGCCATTGCTGAAGCGGCGAAACTGCTGCAAGGCCTCGGGCACCTTCGGCGCCCCCGCCACCATCGCTGGCGAAATACCGTGAATCCGGGTCGAGGATGACGGAATGCGCCGCTCAGGATCCACAAACGTGTCAAATACCTCGCCGGCAAGAACCCGCGAGTTGACGACTCTCATGCCGGCAATCTGTACGATCTCGTCACCATTGAACGGCTCAAGCCCGGTGGTTTCGGTATCGAAAACCACATAAGACAAGCTGTCGAGCGGCAACTCGAGCCACTCTTCCTGGGCCGGCAAATCATCGATATCGAAGTCATAGAACTCCGGCCGATCGAGGAGTACCGAGGCAGTCACACTGACACGGCTGGGCTTTTCAGGGCGCGACAACGGCAAGCCGATTCGATGCATTGTTTCGTCGGCATCGGTGGGCGGCACTATCAACGCAGACTGATGCAACAGCAGAATGTCCCGGCCACTCAGGCCGCCAGGTACCTCGGGAAGGCCCTCCTTGAGCCAGTCCAGGGTTTCGGCGCGGGACACCGCCCGGCCTTGCCATGCCACTTCGATAACCACGTCGTTGTCGAGTTCAACCGCCGACAATTGACAACGCCCGTTTTCGCTGCGCTCGTTGATCCGGTCGGTAATCAACACGAGCAAGGCAATGATCGACAGACTGTCACAGCGCAACAACGCAGATGCGCCCGCCGGCACAGGGGCATGACCCGCAACCCGGCGGCCAATCTCATCAAAGAGGTCAGACGCGTAGACTTCTTCCATCGGCCAGGACGATGCCACCAGTCGCTCGCGCGACTCGCTGATTTCCCGGGTGTTCGCCGCCAGCCGCGCCGTCTCTTTGAGCAGATCCTGCACCAACGGCGCCACCGCGCTGGCGGCACCGTCCATCGCGGCGCAATGCTGGTCAAGGGTGTCGAGTTGCCCGTGCAGCCTGGCCGACGAATCTCGCGCCAGTTCAAGCATCTCGGTCAACAGGCGGTCCTGGGCCACAAACGCGGCCAGTTCAGCGGTGATGTCCCGGATCGACAGCAAGTATCCATCGCTGAACATCCCGTGGCCTTCGTGCCCCGTGTCGGGCCGATCGGTGCCGGCGAGCAGACTGATGCGGCACTGAAACAGACGACTGTCATCGGCCGGACTGCAAACGGCCATCGTCGACAATGATTGCCCTTGCTCTCTGGCCACGCAGAGCCGCTGCCAGGCATGTTGAATGGGTGCAATGGCCAGGCCTTCGGTCAACGAGCGCCCCAGGCCAATCTCGCCGTGCCCGGCCAGCAAGGCCACCGCAGCCCGGTTGTACAGGCGAATGCGGTGCGCCGGCGTACAGATCAGCACCGCTTCATCCAGCTCCTGCAGGACCGCGGCAAGCTGCGCCTTCTGATGTTCGGCATCCTGAACGGCAGCAGCCTTCACCGCTTCGACCGAGGCCCTCGAGGCGCCCAGTTCGCTCAGCAGGTCGGCTGCAGCCGGGCCGAGGGCACCAAGGTCGATATCGCGAACAAGTTCAGCCGAATCGGCAACCTCGGTGTGCAGCGCGGTCTGCAAAGTAGTGGCCAGCGTGCGCAAGGGCACGATCACGTGCTCGTCGAATTGAAACCAGATCCAGACGATAAGGCCCAGAGTACAAGCTTCCAGCAACACACCGATCGTCAGGAGCGGGTGCAAGGCTTGCGCGTTGTCGATCCAGCGGTACGCCAGATAATGACTGCCAAGCACGAACAGGCTCGCCACCGCGGCCAGGCCGGCAAACCGCCACATGAGCCGGGTCCGGATGGCCCGCGATTCAGGAGCCAGTTGAGATGTCGCGCTCATCGCAAGCCCTTGTCGCTCGTCAGCCAGCAGGCTTTTCGCACAAGGCTCCGAGCAGCGGATCGTTTTCGCTCATCGCCTGCCAGCCCGCGTCAACGACCTTGCCATCGGCATCGAACTGCGCGCCGTCAACAAGCACCGCCCGGCGATGGCCCGCGCAATCGACCAGCTGCGGTATTGAAGAAGTCGGGGCAAACCGTGCAAACAACAAGACATCTGCCATCACCTGACCGGGCTGTTTGTCATGGCGCCGGGCCGCCGCCACATCAACGGCGGCAAAGCGGGTGACTTGCGGGAAAAGATAGGTCCAGGGCCGCCATGCCGCCGACTCCTGATAGCTTGCCGTCACCTCGATGCCGGCGGGCAGATTGGCGCGCGTGCGATCGAACCACGCGTATTCGCTCCAGGCTTGAAAGCCGATCATGGCAATACCGGCCGCCACCGGCGCAAACGAGCGCGGCAGGCGGCGCCCGCTGAAACGGCTGAGCAGCAATGAAATGCCGGCAACCGCCGACCCCAGGGCCAAAGTCGCAATGAGTTCAATCAACACGGAACAAGCTCCTTGCTCATAGTCGGCATGATGGGCTTCATGTGAGCACGCCGCGGCCTTGCAAGGCCGCCGACTGCATGGTTTTGATAACACCGAACGCCCTGCGCAAATGCTCACGTTCGAGATCGGACAACTCGCCCGGGTCGACAAAATTGTCAGGCGGCAAGCCATCGGAAATCTGCCGCACCTGATGCTCCAGCCGGATCTGACAAAACAGATCGTAGGCATCGAGCAGATCGTGCGCGCCGGAAGCGCTGATCAATGCCGTGTCGCGAGCCGCCGTCAGACGCGCGCGCGTATTGACCGGCAGCAATTGCCCTTGCAACGCATACAAGCGCGCGAGATCGACAACCGGCACAACGCCGGAATGCTTGAAATCGATGTGACGCTTGTGCTTGCCCGAACGAATCGTACTCAGCCCGCCCAACAAACCCAGGGGCGGCGCACTGCGCGTTACGCCCGACACCATATGCGCGATGAAAATGCTGTTACGACGGGCCGCCTGCAAGGTTCGCTGATGCAAGCCCTCAAACAACTCTGACGCCCCGTGGATCGGTCGCAGGTCAAACATCACCGAAGCCAACATCTGCGCCTCGACAACGGGCTGGCGAATCCACTCGTCAAAATAAGACTGCCAGACGTGCAGCGGCTGGCGCCAACGCGGATTGGACGCCATCATGTCGCCGGGACAGAAAAAATACCCGCACTGATCGAGAGCCGCAGATACACGTTCGGCCATGGCCTTGAAGTAGGCATCATGTTCCGGCTTGAACTCGTCACTGAGGATCAGACAGTTATCCTGATCGGACACACCGGTTTGTTCCTGCCGCCCCTGGCTGCCACAGGCAAGCCACAGATACCGCACCGGTGGCGCACCAAGCTCTTGCTCGGTAAACGCCAGGAACCGACTCGTCGACGCATCAGCGACATCGGTCATCAGACGCGTGACAATCTCGGGACGCGTATTGTTGTTGACCAGATGGGTCAGCAGCCTGGGCAAGCGACGAACCACGGCCGCAACCGCATCAACCGTTCGGGCCCGCCCGATTTCCACCACCATCAAGCCGGCCGAGCCAACCTGACCGGCAAGCAGATCGCTGCGGGTTACGATGCCGACGAGTGAATCGCCTTGCATGACTGGCAGGTGACCGAGCCGCTCACGCGCCATCATCAACAATGAATCATGGCCCAGTGCATTGATGTCGACCGTCTGCGGGTCGGCAGTCATGATGGCAGCTACCCGCGTATCAGTGCCCAGGCCCATGGCCAGAACCCGGTTGACGAGATCGCTTGCAGTAACGATGCCAAGCAATTGATCATCAGACGTCACCAGGACGCAGGAAACATTGCGCGTCTTCATGACTTGCGCAACCTCTAACACGGTGCTTTGCGCGCCCACCGCGATCGGCGGTGCAGACATGAAGCCGCCGACCCGACTGGAGGTCATATCGCCGGTCTGGGTCATGAGCAATCGGCCATTCGCGGTTCCGAGCAGCCCCGGGCCGCAGGCAGATCAGATCGAAACAAGAGGGATATCAGAGATATCAGCATTGCGCCTCGCCCCGTCTGTTGCCCCGGCCAGTCGCTCCGGGACAACAGACGATTCAGTACGGCATCAATGATCGGTGGCAGCACCGGCACCGCGAGGCACCCGAATGCTTTCGACCAGATCCTGGATGGCCTGCGGCGGCTCTGCCGACGACTTGCTGACCATATAGGCAACTGCAAAGTTCAGCATCGCTCCAACCGAGCCAATCGACAGCGGCGAGATGCCGAACATCCAGCTGTCAGGCGTATCGGCAAACTGATTGGTTCCCGGAATGAACATCCAGCCCTTGTACATGAAGATGTAGATCAGGGTGAACAACAAACCGGACAACATGCCAGCCACTGCACCACGATTGTTGATCCGTTTGGAGAAGATCCCCATCATCAACGCCGGGAAGATCGAGGCCGCCGCGATACCGAAGGCCAGCGCCACGGTCTGCGCGGCAAAGCCAGGCGGATTAAGCCCCAGCCAGGTGGCCACGGCAATAGCCACAGCCATGGATATCCGTGCCGCAAGGAGCTCGGATTTCTCTGAAATGCCCGGATTCAGCGATCCCTTGATGAGGTCATGACTGATGGCAGAACTGATCGCCAGCAACAGGCCCGCCGCCGTTGACAGCGCCGCCGCAATGCCACCGGCCGCCACCAACGCAATCACCCAGCTAGGCAAATTGGCGATTTCCGGATTGGCCAGCACAAGGATGTCCCGGTCAATGACCAGTTCTGAGCCCTTCCAGCCGTTGGCTTCTGCCGTCGCCTTGAAATCTTCGGATTTGTCGTTGTAGAACTGGATTTTGCCGTCTGCGTTCTTGTCTTCGAATTTCAACAAGCCTGTGACTTCCCAGTTCTTGAACCAGTCGGGTCGTTCCTCATAGCTCAAGGCATCGGCACTGGCCCCGTTGGGATAAATGGTTTCGACCAGATTCAGACGGGCCATGGAGCCGACCGCAGGTGCGGTCAGGTACAGCAGCGCGATGAACACCAGCGCCCAGCCCGCAGACCAACGAGCATCGGACACCTTGGGCACGGTAAAGAAGCGAATGATGACGTGCGGCAGACCGGCCGTACCGATCATCAGGGACAGCGTAAACAACACCATGTTCAGCGTACTGGTGTGATGCCCGGTATAGCTTTCAAAACCCAGATCACCGATGACCTGGTTGAGTTTGACGAGAAGCGGCACACCCGATTCGAGGTGCGTCGAGAACAGACCCAACGGCGGCAATGCGACGCCCGTCAGTTGCAGCGAAATGAAGACGGCCGGAATCGTGTAGGCCAGAATCAACACGCAGTATTGCGCCACCTGGGTATAGGTAACGCCTTTCATGCCGCCCAGCACCGCATAGAAGAACACAATGGTGGCGCCGATGTAGAGGCCGACGTCGTTGGGCACTTCCAGAAAGCGAGAGAACGCAACGCCCACACCGGTCATCTGACCAATGACGTAAGTAATCGAGGCGATGATCAGGCACGCAACCGCGACCAGCCGGGCGGTCGGGCTATAGAAGCGATCACCGATGAATTCAGGCACGGTGAACTTGCCAAACTTGCGCAGATACGGCGCCAGCAACAGCGCCAGCAACACATAACCGCCGGTCCAGCCCATCAGGAAGCTGGAATTGTCGTAGCCCACGAATGCGATCAGGCCGGCCATCGAGATGAATGAAGCGGCAGACATCCAGTCGGCCGCCGTAGCCATGCCGTTGGTAACCGGGTGCACCCCACGACCGGCGGCATAAAACTCTGCGGTGCTACCGGCTCGGGCCCAGATGGCAATGCCGATATACAGCGCAAACGAAGCGCCCACCACCAGCAGATTGAGTGTGTATTGGTCCATTGTTTTTCCTGGTTATCGTTCTTATTCGTCGACGCCGAATTTCTTGTCCAGACGATTCATCCGCCAGGCGTAGAAAAAAATCAGCGCGAGGAAAACGAGAATTGATCCTTGCTGGGCAAACCAGAATCCGATGTCGGTACCGCCAATCGTGATTCCTTCCAGCAAAGGCCGAAAAACAATGCCAAAGCCGAATGAAGCCAAAGCCCAAATGACGAGTGAAACTTTGATCAAGCGCATATTGGCTTTCCAATAGGCATTTGAATCGGTTACTGCCGAGTTATCCATAGCGCTCTCCCAGGGTTTTACTAGTAATTTTTCGCGCCGCCCGGCAATGACGGGCGACTGTGGCTCTGTACAGCTAGCTTGCTTGCAACTACTTCTTGTTCATGCGGTTACCGATCAGTTCTTCAACGACACCTGGATCGGCCAGCGTCGAGATATCACCGAGCGCGCCGTAATCGTCCTCGGCGATCTTTCTCAGGATGCGCCGCATGATCTTGCCCGAGCGGGTTTTCGGCAGACCTGGCGCCCACTGAATCAGGTCAGGGCTGGCGATCGGTCCGATCTCGGTGCGTACCCAGGCTCGCAATTCCTTGCGCAACTCTTCGGTGGGTTCTTCGCCGGACATCAGGGTGACGTAGCAATAGATGCCCTGCCCTTTGATGTCGTGCGGGTAGCCCACGACCGCCGCTTCCGCAACTTTGGCATGGGCAACCAGCGCGCTTTCAACCTCGGCAGTTCCCATCCGGTGGCCCGAAACGTTGATGACGTCATCAACCCGACCCGTAATCCAGTAGTAACCGTCGGCATCACGACGGCAACCATCGCCGGTGAAGTAGTAACCCTTGTATTGCGTAAAGTAGGTCTGCACGAAGCGATCATGGTCGCCCCACACGGTACGCATCTGGCCCGGCCAGCTGTCTTTGATGGCCAGCACACCCGCCGCCTCGGTTTCGTTCAGAACTTCTCCCGATGAGGGTTCGAGCACAACCGGTTGCACGCCGAAGAAAGGCTTGGTGGCCGAGCCGGGTTTGGTCGGAATGGCCCCCGGCAGCGGCGAAATCATGATGCCGCCGGTTTCGGTCTGCCAGAACGTATCGACAATCGGGCAGCGGCCTTTGCCAACCACCCGGTTGTACCACTCCCAGGCCTCGGGATTGATCGGTTCACCGACCGATCCGAGGATGCGCAGTGATGACAGATCGGCCTTGCCGACCCACTCTTCGCCCGCGCCCATCAACGCGCGGATAGCGGTTGGTGCGGTATAGAACTGATTGACCTTGTGCTTCTCGCAAACCTGCCAGAATCGCGAGGCATCGGGATAGGTCGGCACGCCTTCGAACATCAGCGTGGTGGCGCCATTGGCCAGCGGACCATAGACGATGTAGCTATGCCCGGTCACCCAGCCGACGTCGGCGGTACACCAGTAGATGTCACCGTCCTTGTAATCGAACACATACTGATGCGTCATTGACGCATAGGTCAGGTAGCCACCGGTGGTATGAACAACGCCTTTGGGTTGGCCGGTTGAACCGGATGTGTACAGAATGAACAGCGGATCTTCGGCGTTCATCTCGACCGGCGGGCAATCGGGCGAAGCTTTCTCAATAAGCGCGCTCATGTCGTAGTCACGGCCTTCGACCCAGGTCGTCTGGCCACCGGTACGTTTGACGACGGCCATTTTCACGTTTGAGCCACAGCGCAACAGCGCCGCGTCGGCATTGGATTTGAGCGCCGTATCGCGGCCCCCACGCGGTGCCTGATCAGCGGTGATCAGCAATTTGGCTTCGCAACCGTTGATACGGTCGGCCAGCGCATCAGCACTGAAGCCGGCAAACACTATCGAGTGAATGGCACCAATACGGGCGCAGGCCAGCATCGCATAAGCGGCTTCCGGCACCATCGGCAAATACAGCACAACCCGGTCACCTTTGGTGACGCCCAGGTCTTTGAGAACATTGGCCATCCGGCAAACCCGATCATGCAGTTTGCGATAAGAGATATGCTCGCTGACATTGGGGTCGTCGGACTCCCAGATGATGGCGGTCTGATCACCGCGCGTGGCGAGGTGCCGGTCAACACAATTGGCGCTGACATTCAGCGTGCCGTCCTCGAACCACTTGATAGAGACGTTATCGTGGCTGAAGGAGGTGTTCTTGACCTTGCTGTAAGGCTTGATCCAGTCCAGGCGCTTGCCTTGCTCCCGCCAGAAAGCATCCGGATCCTGCACCGACTGCTGATACATCTGCTGGTATTGGTCGGCATTGATGAGCGGCGCGGCTTCCATCGCTCCGAATTTGGTCGGTTCCATAAGTCTCCTCCGTTGAACTGCAGCCAGTAAACTGACCGCGGTTGTGCCCAAGCAATCCCGGCCTGGCATGACGCTTTCTGGCCGGGTGTAAAGCTTGAATATCGCATAGCGTAGGCGCAACGACTTTCGCGTGGCTTACAGCCAGCAAAAACCCGGTGCCAGCGTCATAGCCGGAACCGGGTTTATGCCAAATTCAGAGGAAGAAGCGGGTCAGCCCGCGGTCATTGAGCGCTCGTGACGCACCAGCGGGGGCAGTTCACGCAATGACTTGATGACATGATCAGGGCGGCCGGGCAGGCGCTCGGCGCGCTGCGCGTAGCGGTTACACCAGATGGCCCGCATGCCAAAGGCGGAAGCCCCGTGGGCGTCCCAACCATTGGAAGACAAAAAAACGATCTTGTCGGCCGGCAAGCCGAGCCGATCAACGGCCAACTGGTAGACCGAAGGGTGCGGCTTGAAGACGCCAACTTCGTCGGCGGAAAACACGCCGTCGAATTGCCGGTCCAGCGCCGACGCCTTGATGGCGGCCGCCAGCATGGCGGGTGATCCGTTGGAAAGAACGGCAGTTTTCATACCCGCTTCGCGCAGTTGCTGCAAAACCGCCGGCACTTCTTCAAAGCATCCGAGTTGACGATAAGCCGCCATCAGGCGTTCGCGCATGACTCGTCCGTGAAAACCGAGTGTATCCAGACTGAAATCAAGCGCCTCGCCAGTTACGGTCCAAAAGTCGGTGTGCCGGTTCTGCAGCGAGCGCAACCAGGTGTATTGCAACTGTTTCGCCCGCCACAGCCCGGTCAGCTCGGCCGCTTTACCCTCAAGGATGTCGTTACAGGCAGCGGTAGCCGTGGCAATATCAAAGAGCGTGCCATAGGCGTCGAAAACGCAGGCCTTCACCGGCAATGGGTGGTCACTCATCAGTGAAGCTCCGTCAGGATTCGTAGAGGTCGCAAAAACAGGCCGCATCAGGCTGAAAACGCCTTACGGCCCGGATTCAACTAGCCTAACAAAGAACTCACCTCACCTGATAGAGCGATTAGCTGCGCAAAGCCGCCGTTCAACCCTTTATTGAACCGCTGGTCTGCGCGACCAACGGTCGTTGGCATCAGTCAGCGTAGCCCGGATTCTTGCGATCGAGCACGCGCATCATGGCTTCAAAGTAGAGTCGCTCACGCTCGGCACGCGGATGACGGTCTTCGGGAGCCTGCGTCTGCACTTGCTCAATGACCTCGTCGCTGAGCACTTGCAAGGGTTGCCCGGTACTCATGGCCATGATCTGGGCCCGGCAGACCCGCTCGAGCTTGTACAGCTTGCGATAAGCCGACGCAATGGTGTCGCCCACGACCAGCAAACCGTGGTTCTTCATGAACAGAATATTCTTGCCCTGCAACATCGAAGAAAGGCGCTCGCCTTCGCTGAGCGAATCGGCCGTGCCCTGATAGTCATCGTCATAGGCGATCTGATTGTGAAAGAACGCCGCTGTCTGACTGCAGGGCAACAGACGGTTGTTTTGCAACATGTTCAGCGCCACCGCCCAGTGTTGATGCGTATGCAACACCACCTTGGCGCCGGTAATGCGGTGAATCGGGGCATGAATGCAGAATGCCGACAGTTCAACGACGCCTTCACCCTCAAGGGTTGCGCCCGACTCATCAAACACGATCATGTCGCTGGCGCGCGCCTCGGACCAGTGCAGGCCAAACGGCAGAATCAGAAAGCGATCGGTGGTGCCCGGCACCATCATCGTGAAGTGGTTGTCGATACCCTCTTCCAACTCGTCGATCACCGCCAGGCGGTTTGCGGCAGCCAGTTCGATTTTTGCCTGCTGAATGGGATCAGCCTGGCGCGCGCTGGATAGTGAATGAACTGACATGGAAAATCTCCTGGTAGAAATAATGATTGGAGGCACCCAACAGACAACGCCTCGACAGCCGGGATGATAGTGTGTTGTGAAACCGGGCGGCTTTTTGGACCACCGCCCCCCGGATCAGCGGCCGATGGTCAGGCGCAAGCGGCCCTCGACGACCTCAACCTTCTGCAGCACGAGGCGCAGCATTGCCTGCTGCGGATCGGTTTCATCAAGCGCCCAAAGCGGCGTCGTGGCCAGGGTTTCGGTTATCAGCGGTTTGATCAGACTGGCGATGGTTGCCGCCGCTTGTGGGTCCAGGCCCGGAAACTCAAAACGCGTTACCGCCGAGTCTTTCAGAAAGAAGGCGCCTTCGTCGGTGCGGTACTCAGGCATGGCCCCGACCTCGATAAGTCCGCTGTCGAATTGCTGCGCCCCAAGCGCCGGCGACGCCCGCGCGCTCAGAAACAGACGCGGCTGACCTTGCTGGATCTGCACCTTCGGTTCGCTCAGCGTGAGGCAGGCAATGCCGCCCGCGCAGCGACGCTGCGGAAACTGCAAACGGGCTTCTGCCGTCAACTGCTCGGGGGTCATTTCGACGATGCGCGGCGCCGCCCGAAGCGGCGTTGCCGACAGCACCGCAGCGCCAACCAGCAACGCGCCACCGAGCCAGCGCCGCCATGGGCTTTGCTGGCTGACGACGCGCCCGAAACCGGCGATCAGTGCGGTTGGCCGGTTCACATCAGTCTCCGGAATCTGGCCAGCCCTTCGCGTTCGACCTGTCCGACCAGCCCAACCTCCCAGTCAAGATACTGTTGCATCGCAGCGCGCGCATCAACCGTTCCCTCGGTCGGTTTCGGCCAAAGGTCATCGACCTTGCTGAGCCATTGCGGCTCGGCATCGGTTGGCGCCAGGCCCGCCTGCGCCCAGGCCGCCTGTTCGGCAGTCGCCAGATGAACGACGCCACCGGGGTCGAGGGCAAGCAGATCGGCGGCGGCCAGCCGGGCCATGTTCTGATTGCCAGCCATGACCACCCAAGCCGTGATGCCCTGGCGCGAGGCACGCGCCTGCGTCACGCACTCGGCCAGTCGGGCACGGGTTGCCCACATGGCGCCGGGCAAATGGGCCCGTTTGTACTGGCGGCTGGTGGAAAAATCGAGCACCTGCGCCGTGCTGGCCGCAGGACCGGTCAGCAACGTGGCCAGCGCCTGCGGCGCCAGTTCATCGACCCCGGAAGGCAAGGTCACCAGGCTCACGCCCGAGCCGATCTGCGCCACCTCGGGCTGATCGGTCAGCACGCGTACATCGGGCCAGCCAAGCTGCAGCAACCAGTGCGCAGTCATCGTTGCGCGGACCCCGTCTTCGCTGTCGCACAACACAAGACGCGCCTGGCGAATCATCACGTATTCATCGGTGGCCTGCACAAGCTGACCGCCTGGTGCATGCAGTGCCCCCGGCCAGTGCCCGGCCTCATACTCAGCCGCGGTGCGAACATCAAGCAAGAAGGTCGTGCGCGCCGACTCAGCCCGCCAGGCTGCGACTTCGGCTGGCGTCGTCGAGGTCACGCCGCATTGGCTGGCCACGGCGGCGGCCTGCTGCATGGCAGCCTCGAGCACGGCCGCATCAGGCGCCGCAACTTGCGCGGTTTCACCGTGCTGCAGGCTCAGTCCGGCCAGCTTCCAGCCCATCGTGCCGTCTTTGAGCGCAAACACCGGATTCGGAATACCGGCATTGATCAGCGACTGCGCGCCGATGATTGAGCGGGTTCGGCCCGCGCAATTGACGACGACGGTTGTCGTGGGGTCGGGGGCCGCCTGGCGGACCCGGTAAACAAGTTCAGCACCAGGGCAATCGACACCGCCCGGAATGCTCATACTCTGAAACTCATCGAAGGGCCGGCTGTCGAGGATGACCAGGTCTTCGTTGGCCGCCACGCGCCGGGCCAGCTCGGCGGCCGGCAAGCGCGGCGTGTCATGCCAGTGCTCGACGAACTCGCCAAAGGCCTTGGACGGCACGTTGACTCCTGAAAATACCTCGCCGCCGGCCGCTGCCCATGCGTCGGTGCCGCCGCTCAGTACGCGCAAATCGGTATACCCGGCGCCAGCCAGCACCGCAGCAGCCCGAGCGGCCAGCGCTTCGTCGTGCGCGCCTTCGGTAACGAGGGTGATCGGCACGTTCAAGCGCGGCAGGCGTGTTGCCAGCAACAACTCCATCCGGCTGAGCGGCAGACAGCAGGCAAAGAACAGATGCCGGGCAGAAAACGCCCCCTCCTCACGCGGATCGAGCAGCGCGAACTCAGCGCCCGAGGCGATCCGTTCGCGCAGTTGCGCTGGCGATAAGGGGGTCAGTGACGGGATTGGCAAGCCTGTACTCATGCCGCAGCCGGGAGATCGCGAATACCGCTGCTGGCCGGGAAATGCAGCCACTCGCCGGTACTTTCCTTGTAGTAGCGGCGCCCATGAAGTTGCTCAAGCGCCAGCCCGTACATATGGAAATTCAGCACCGTACTGGTCGGTTCGATTTCAATCGAATGCAGATCGTCGGGCATGAAGGCCACCCCCGCACCGGGTTCAACCACCACTTCATCGGTCTGGCGCACCCCGGCTTTTTCGTCGCGCTGATAAAGCCGATTGGTTTCGCTGCCATGCAGGCCGACAATGACGGCCCAGGTGGTGTGATCATGGGCCGGCGTGCGCACGCCGCCAGTACACAACTGGGCATACAAAGCGAACCGATGATCGGCATCTTCGCTGAGCCGATACAAGGTGTTCTTGCGTTCATGAGAGTTGTCTCCATATCCGGATTCATCAGGCAAACTGAATTAAAGAGGCATATTACTGCATCGGCATCATGACGGCGCTGGCCAGCCGGCGCCCGAGCACTCGAAAAAAAGGTATCTTTGCACCAAACTACACCAGACAATTGGAGACAGCCCAGATGGACTTTGATTCAGTCGTTCGGCAGTACGCGCACGCACGCGCACATATTGCGCCAGAGATGCCAACGCATTTCAATTTCGGCTTTGATGTCATCGATCGCTGGGCTGTCGAAAAGAACGGGACCGCCATCATCGCCGTCGATGCGGCGGGCGAACTGGTTGAGCAGCTTACCTTCGCCGACCTCAGCGCAAGCTCGAACCGCTTTGCCAACGCGCTTGTCGATCTTGGCCTGCAACCGGGCGATCACGCCTGTGTCGTCATCGGTCGGGTGCCCGCCTGGTATACGACGCTGATCGGCTGCATGAAGGCCGGCGTCGTGTCGATGCCCGGCACCAACCTGCTGACCGCGAAAGACATTGCCTATCGAATCAATCGCGCCGGCGCGCGCGCGGTGATCGTCACGCCGGAACATTGCCCGAAAATCGACAGCATTCGCGACCAATGCCCGACCCTTGAAGTGTTGATCGTGGTCGGCGATGCGCCGCCGGGCTGGCATTCACTTGACGCCTTGTGCGCAGCTGCCAGCCCCACCATTGCTGCCGACAAGCGCATCAATACCCGCGCCGACGACCCCATGATGGCTTACTTCACCTCCGGCACCACCTCATTGCCCAAAATGGTGCCACGCAATCATGGATACGCCTTCGCTCAGGTCGTCACCGGCCTGTTCTGGATCGACAACCGCCCTGGCGAAGTGCACTGGACGCTGACCGACACCGGCTGGGCCAAGGCCGCCTGGGGCATGTTGTTCGCGCAACTGACGCTGCGCTCGCCGATTCTGTTACACAACGCCAGCGGCGCTTTCGACGCCGACCTGCATTTGCGCATGCTGGCCCGCCACAACGTGCGCACCTTCTGCGCGCCGCCAACCGTGTACCGTCTCTTTGCCCAGCAAGCGCTCGATCAATACGATCTGTCCGGCGTGCGGCGTTCGCTGTCTGCGGGCGAGCCACTCAACCCGGAAGTCATCCGGGTCTGGCAGAAAGCCACCGGCAACATCATTGCCGACGGCTATGGCCAGACCGAAACCGCCAATATTGTCGCGAACTTCCCTGATGTCGACGTACGTCTGGGTTCGATGGGCTTGCCGGTGCCGGGCTTCGATATCGATGTCGTCGACGACAGCGGTCAGCGCCTGCCCCCGGGCGAAGTTGGCCATATTGCCGTCCGACTGACCGATCCGTGGCCGGCCGGTCTGTTTCATGGCTATCAAACCGACGGCGAGCCCGATACCCGATCCTTTCACGACGGCTGGTACTTCACCGGTGACACCGCGCATCGCGACGACGACGGCTATTTCTGGTTCGTCGGCCGTGCCGACGATTTGATCAGTTCGGCCGGCTACCGGATCAGCCCCTTTGAAGTCGAGAGTTCATTGCTCGAACACCCCGCCGTTGCTGAAAGTGCGGTCGTCGGCGTGCCCGATGCCACCCGCGGCGAAATCGTCAAAGCCTTCATCACGCTGGCCAGTGGCTATACCGCCAGCGACGCCCTGATTGAAGACATCCAGACCTTCTGCAAGGCGCAAACGGCTCCGTACAAATATCCGCGGCAGATCGAATTTGTCGACAGTTTGCCCAAAACCATTTCCGGCAAGATCCGCCGGGTCGATCTGCGCGAGCGCCATTAGTCAACTGGCGGTGGGGTGGCGGCCGCGCTGCTTACGCGGCGCCAAAGTACCGGCTGATCCGGTCCGCGGCCTCACGCAGAGTCGGATGCGAGACGCCATAGCAAAGCCGCAGCCAGCCCTCGCCGTGGGAGCCAAAGGCAGACCCCGGGGCCAGTGCCACCCCTTGCTTTTCAAGCAGATCAAAGGCCACCGCACGACTGTCGTGCATCGAATCGAGGCCGAAGAACGCGTAAAACGCGCCGCGCGGCGGCACGTAGCGGATACCGGGAATGGCGGCCAACGCGGCGCTGATGATGTCGCGCCCGATTCGGCACTGCTCGGTCATCGTGCGCACATGCTCATCGCCGTCACGCAAGGCCACAACAGCCGCATGCTGGACAAAAGTGGTCGCGCCGGTTGAACCGTATTGCATCAGATTGTCATACACCTCGCCCAGCGCGGCCGGTGCAAACACCCAGCCGACCCGCCAGCCCGTCATCGACCAGTTCTTGCTCAT
>CAXBNM010000031.1:0-20849 GCA_963976885.1 uncultured Burkholderiaceae bacterium | reverse complement strand
CCATCGTGATACTCGGCGCCACCGGCGCTGTCGGCCAGGCCACGCTCGCCGCGTTGCTGACCAGCCGGCACGAGCTTCACGTCACGACCCTCGGGCGGCGCAAGGTCGATTGCCCCGATAACCCACGGCTCACGCAACACCTGGTCGACATTCATGACCCGTCAAGCTACGCCCACCATCTCACCGGCCAGCAGGCGGCCATTTGCACTTTGGGTGTGGGCCAACCCTCGGCGATGAGCCAGGCCGACTTCATCCGTATCGACAAGGACGCGGTGCTGGGGTTCGCGCGTGCCTGCAAAACCGCCGGCGTCGCGCATTTCCAATTGCTGGGCTCGGTCGGCGCCGATGCCCGATCGCGCAGCTTTTACCTGCGCACCAAGGGCGAGCTGCAACAGGCACTGACAGACTTGTCGTTTGCACGCCTGAGCCTGTTCAATCCGTCCATGATTCTGACCCCGACCAACCGCTACGGGTTTTCGCAGGCCGTGACGCTGGCGATCTGGCCGCATCTGGATTTTCTGCTGCGAGGATCAGCCCGCAAATTGCGCGGCATTCCGGTAGCGCAACTGGGGCAAGCCATGGCGGCCAATATCTTCAGCACTGGAAACGGCGCCGAAACCCTGTACTGGCCTGATTTCAAACGTCTGGCCGGCACGGGCGACGCCACGCGTGCTGACTGAGCCGGCATACCGGCAAGGCGCTCGGGGATTGTTTTGACCGATCGGTTTAGATAAGGTAGATTGCTACGCATCGGGCATTGCCCCACCATGATCTTTCGGAGGCCTCATGACCACCCCATCCAAACCGCTGCGCATCGACATCGTCTCCGACGTGGTCTGCCCCTGGTGCATCATCGGCTACCGGCAACTGGCGCAAGCGCTGCAGGAAAGCGCCACCCCGCACGAAATTCACTGGCACCCCTTTGAGCTCAATCCGGACATGCCCGCCGAGGGCCAGAACATGACCGAGCACATTGTCGAAAAATACGGCACCACCAAGGCCCAGTCGGAGCAGAACCGGCTTCAGATGACCGCTGTGGGTGCCGAGGTCGGCTTTGAGTTCCGTTTCGCCGACGACATGCGAATGCACAACACCTTCAATGTCCATCAGCTTCTGCACTGGGCCGATCAGCTCGGCCGCATGCATGATCTCAAACAGGCCTTGTTCACCGCTCATTTCACCGAACGCCGCAGTTTGTCTGACAACACGGTATTGGCCGACGTGGCCGCGCAGATCGGCCTCGACCGGGACGAAGCGCTGGCGGTGCTTGCCGATCAGCGTTTTGCCGGCAGGGTGCGCCAGGCCGAAGCCTTCTGGCAAAACCAGGGCATCACCGGCGTGCCCGCAGTAGTCTTCAACCAGCGCCACCTGGTAACCGGTGCACAAGGCGTTGAGAACTACACGCACATTCTCAAACAACTGGCCGACATGCAAGACGAACCGGTTGCCTGAGCCAAACCAGCAAACCACGCAAGGAAATCAATTTCATGTCTGACGCCAACAAGTATCAGCCACCTGCAGTCTGGACCTGGGAAGCCGAAAGCGGCGGCACCTGGGCGAGCATCAATCGCCCGATTGCCGGCCCGACCCATGAGGCCACGTTGCCCCGCGGCAAGCATCCGTTACAGCTTTATTCGCTGGGCACGCCCAACGGCCAGAAAGTGACCATCATGCTTGAGGAGCTTCTGGCGCTCGGTGAAACCGGCGCCGAGTACGACGCCTTCATGATTCGCATCGGTGAAGGCGATCAGTTCTCAACCGGCTTTGTTGAGATAAACCCGAACTCAAAGATCCCCGCGCTGTTCGACACCGAAACCGAACGCAGGGTTTTTGAGAGCGGCGCGATTCTTTTCTATCTGGCCGAAAAATTCGGACGCTTCCTGCCCGACGATGCAGCAGCGCGCACCGAAGTGCTCAACTGGCTGTTCTGGCTGCAAGGCTCCGCCCCTTATCTGGGCGGCGGCTTCGGTCATTTCTATGCCTATGCGCCTGAAAAATTCGAGTACCCGATCAACCGCTTTACGATGGAAGTGAAGCGGCAAATGGATGTCCTCGACCGTGAACTGGCCGAACATCGCTACCTGGGTGGTAACGAGTACACCATTGCCGATATGGCTACCTGGCCCTGGTATGGCAACCTGGCATTAGGTGGTGGCTATAACGCTGGTGAATTCCTGCAAGTTGAAAGCTACAAAAACCTGCAGCGCTGGGCCAGGGAAATTCTCGCTCGTCCGGCTGTGCAACGCGGCCGCAAGGTCAACCGCACCCGCGGCGAGCCGCACGAACAATTGCATGAACGTCATGATGCATCGGATTTCGATCTCCGCACCCAGGACAAACTGAAGCCTGACAACACCCAATAGGCCCGAGCCGACGCCAAATCACCACTTGGCGTCGGCACCCTGTTCGTTTGGCACCACGGTCGTCAGACCGCTCCCCAAATCGTCGCAACGGCCTCTGAACGCTGATCAGCAACGCCATCGCCTGCTCAAGAATATCAAATAGACGGCGTTTTTTCCTCTATTCAGGTTATCTTGGCGCTTCCTGCCAACGCAGGATATCGGTTGCACCTCCGGGCTCTCTCTTCTATTCACCCCTCGCAATACCCCCGGCAGGCACAAAGAGACCCTTCGATGTCCTCCGCGACCACGCGCCGCCCTTCCAAGCCCAAAGGTAAAAATACCTTCTCGTTCTTCTTGTTCAGTCCGCAGACTGGCTGGATTGTGCTGGGCGTCTCTTTGGTTCTTACCGCACTGGCCTGGAACTATTCGGCGCGCTATCTGGAGCAACGCGCGCAAATTCAGTTTGATGCTCAGGTTGAACGCATTGAGTCGGCCATCAAACTGCGCATGAATCAATATGCCCGCATGCTGGAAGCCGGGGTCGGGTTTTTCGACAGCAGCGATGAAGTGACTCGCTACGAATGGCAAAAGTTCATCAACGCATTTGATCTGCCGAATAATTACCCTGGCACGCAAGGCATCGGTATCAGTGTGCCAGTCCGGCCGGAAGACATCGAAAAGCACGAAGCAGCCATGCGCAAGGAAGGCTTTCCGACCTACAAGATCAATCCCTCAGGCAAGCGTCCGCTGTACACCGCCATCACCTACCTGGAGCCGCTCGATTGGCGCAACCTGCGCGCGATCGGCTACGACATGTACAGCGAGCACAACCGCCGTGCCGCCATGGATACGGCGATCAACACCGGCAAGCCGGCCATCAGCGGCATCGTCAAACTCAAGCAAGAAACGGATGAAAACGTTCAGTCCGGCTTTCTGATGTATCTGCCGGTCTACAACGAATCGATGATTTCGAATCCGACCATTGCCCAGCGCCGCGAGAACTTCCGGACGATGGTCTATGCAGTGCTGCGCGCAACCGATTTGATGCAGAATCTGTTGGCACCGATTGGCGACGATGTGAGCTTGCGTCTCTATGACACAGACATCAACACACGCTCTTTGCTCTACAAGAGCGACGCCGATGACGAGATGGATGGCTACAAGAGTTCGCGCTTCTTTGCCACCCGGACCCTGCCGATTTTTGGCCACAGTTGGAACATCGAGGTCAACTCGCGAGACAGCACGAACGCAAATCTCGACTACTGGCAAAGTACCGCTGTGGGCCTGGGCGGGCTATTGGTCGACATCATGTTGTTCTACATCATCCATCTGGCCGCGCGGCGCGGACGTGAAATTGAGCGTGAACTCTATACCCGCAAACTGGAGCGCTCCAACGATGATCTGGAACGATTCGCGCATGCGGCTGCACACGATCTGAAGTCACCGCTGCGGGCCATCGACAACCTGAGCAGCTGGATCGCCAAAGACAACGCTGAAATATTGCCCGATCAGTCCAAGCGACATCTGCAACTGCTGCAATCGCGCTCCAGGCGCCTTGAACGACTATTGGACGATTTGCTTGCCTACTCGCGAATTGATGCCGACGACAATCGCCTGGAAACCATTGATCTGGCCGAACTGTGCAATGAGGTGGTTGATCTGCTCAGCATTCCAGGTGCATTCGACATTCGGGTGGCCGACGTTGTACCGACAGTGATTTCGCACCGATCGCCGCTGCGCCAGGTCTTGATGAATCTGGTTTCCAACGCGATGAAGCATCATGACCGGGAACACGGTCTGGTCATGATCGATTTCGGCTGGCGAGGCACCTTGCTTGAGTGCACAGTCAGTGATGATGGTCCCGGCGTGCCGGAGCAATTTCGCGAACGCGCTTTCGACATGTTCGCCACTCTCGACAGCAAAGACAACAAGGACACCAGCGGTATCGGCTTGTCGATGGTGTTGAAACTGGTGACCACGCACGGCGGCGTCATCAGCCTTGAAGACAATGAGCACAGCCCGCGAGGCCTGAAGGTAAGGTTTACCTGGGAGGCCGAGTTTGTTTCGGAAGGGCAAGCCTCGGCATCGACCGACGTCACGCCCCTCACCCCCAGGAGAGCGTCCGCCGAAGTTGACGCGGACTGAACGCTAGACGTATCGGCCGACTACTTCAATGAAGTGATTGGGGCTGAACGGCTTGGTCACGTAATCGTCCGCGCCTTCCATCAGGCACTCGGCAACCTCGTCACCGCGAGCTTTGGCTGAGACAACTACTACCGGCACGTTAGCCCATGTGGCATCCTTTCTGATTCGTTGAATCAGCGCGTCACCGGACATATACGGCAGCATCCGATCCATGATGACAAGGTCGGGCGCAGGCCAGTTGGCAATCATTTCCGACGCGCTCAGACCATCGCCCAGGGTAGTCACCTGCATCCCGGTGTCCTCAAGAATGAACTTGATCAGTTTGCGGATGTCAGGCGTGTCTTCGACAACCAGGACGCGCTTGGGCTGATCACTATCCACACCATCGGTGGTGCGATTGATGGCTTTGGCCAGGCGGCGTTTAGCGATTCGGCTGTAGCTGTTCGGGGAATTAAGCGCATCAAGCATAGCGAGTGACCTTCTCTTTGTTTTGGAGCATATGGGTAATATCGCCCACTTTTTTCAATCTATTAACTCACCTGTCGGCTCGTTCAAACCGTCGGTCATCAAAGTGATCCGAACCGGCATTTCAGAACGGGAAGTCGACAAGATTTGCATACGACTGCAGAAAATTGGCCAGCAATGAAAAATCGGCAGCTATCGTGTCTTTCGACAAAAAGCCCGCAACCCGATACTCATAGCTGCGTAATACATCTTCGTCCCGACGGGACGTCGACAAGACAAAAACCACGGCCGATTCAAGCTCCGGATCGGCACGAATTTCACTGAGAAATTCAAAGCCGTTCATTTTCGGCATGTTCAAATCCAGCAAGATCAACAATGGCCTGTCCATCGTCATGATCCCGTCCGGGGCACGCAGAATGTCCAACGCCTCAAGACCGTTCGACGCAATCGTGAGACTGCAATCAAACGTTGAAGCGTCAAGGGCCCGACGCACCGCTTCCTGATCGACCTGATCGTCATCAACCAGCAGCACATTGGTTTGAGCGCTGACGTCAATGTCTGTACAAAAGCTCGACTTCATCATGTACCTTAAAAAGATTTACGCAACTTGAAGCCCTGACAACTTCGACTGATTATCGACCTGGACAACTGGCAACGTGACCCAGAACGTGGCACCTTCTCCGTGTACCGATTTGAATCCAATTTCTCCATTCATCTGCTCAATCAAGCCCTTGCAGATCGACAAACCCAACCCGAAACCTTCAATCCCTTCCGCTTGCACACCCGCGTCACGGGCAAATCGTTCAAAGACCTTGGACTGAAACTCAGCCGGAATGCCGATACCCGAGTCAATGACGCAGAACCGCACGCCTTCTTCTTCACGAACCGCGCTGACTTCAATGTCACCACCGGCGCGCGAGAACTTGACGGCATTGGAAAGCAGATTGAGCATCACCTGACGTAAGCGCTGTGGATCAACGAACACGTGCGCGTCTTGCGTATCGAGCCGCGCAGACACGGTCAGATCTTGCTTTTCAGCCATTGGCGTTATGGTCTGAATGGCATCCTGCAGCACCTGGTCCAGACAGATGCTCTGCGACTGAAACTTGATGATGCCGGCCTCAAGCTTGTTGATATCAAGAAGATCTTCAATCAATCGGCTCAGGTGCGCGCAATTGCGCTGGCCCATGTCGATCAGCGATTGGCCCATTTCGGGCATATCCTTTGCAAAACTCATTTCGATGGCATCGAGCGAACCCGACACCACCGTCAATGGTGTTCGCAACTCATGGCTGACCATTGCTACAAAATCAGCTTGTTGCTTCTCAAGACGCTTTTTCTCGGTGATATCAACGCCGATGGCTACATGCTTCTCTATTGCACCATCTTCATCGAGCATCGGGTGCGCTTCCATCTGAATCCAGAACGGGCGCCCTGTTGCGTGCATCAGCACCAACTCAGCCGAATACGAGCTTCGCTCCTCGACCGCTTTCTTCATTCGGGCCAACGTAGTTGGCGGCGTTTCTGCGCTGAGGATGCGTTCGGCGTAGTGCTCACCGGCAATCTGCGCCAGGCTGTAACCGGTAAGGTGCTCAAAGCACGGGTTACACCAGAGAATCTTGCCCTCAGCATTGGTTGTCACCACGAATGAATGCGACTTTTCGATCAGAAACGCCTGCTCATTGAGGCGTTTTTGCGTGTACTTGGCATTGGTAAGATCGCGTAGCGCGGCAACATAATGACTGCCCCCATCAAGCATCATCGAGCGAACCGAGCCTTCGAGATGCAGATAGCGGCCATCCGAGCGCTTGCCGGCCAGAACCATCGATTCGCCCAGCGACTCCGTGGACGGATCAAACTGCGGGAAAAGCATCGTCAACGGCTTGTTGAACACCTGAGATTCGTCATAACCGAACAGCATTTGTGCAGCGCGATTGAACGATTCAATACGACCGTCCTCGCTGAAAGAAATCAAGGCGTCCGAGATCGAGTCAACCACCAGCTCCAGACGTTTGCGCGTCTGCTCCAGGCCGCGCGTACGCTCGGAGACTTCTCTTTCCAGCGTGGATCGGGTTTCAGTAAAGCGTTCATACGTCTGACCGAGCCGGGCGGACAAAGAGGCAATCTCGGCAGCACTCAGATGGATTCTCAACCCGCTGGACTCGGGCGTGCTCGTGGGCACGGCGCCGCCAGCCGGAGTCTCGGCATCCTTATCGGCTGCGCTGATAACACACTTGGTCATATGTTGAGTTCCCCGAGTATCTGCAGAATCCAGCCCCATTCACCTGGCGCCCGCGACGATGATTACTGAACTTTGCGTTACCGAAAGGCGACTGCATCAGCATGGCTTGCGACCGGCAATCTTCTTGCCGGCACGAAAAGATGAACCATGAAACAGATCGCGCCTAGCGGAACTACCCGCATCGACTCAATAAACAAATCCCATAGCCAATCATCGTCCATCGCGCCCATACCTTGAGACCGACCGTCGATCAAGATTCCCCATTGGTCATCGAGTTCCATTTATTTTTGATCCGAGAGCCGCTTTTTGGCACTCAGGCTGCTTTGGGGACATGCGCAGGGGAAGGGGTCGCCGAGTGGCGCTGCCAGAGCAGGCAGATTGATATCGGCAGCAACGGGCAGAAGTTGACCACCGCAAGCGGCGATTCAACCTGCCAGGTCAGCAACTATTGCATTACGCTAGCGCGCCACCGGTTCATCGAGGAATCGCTCAACCAGGCGGGTCCAGTATGCCGCGCCTACGGTCAGATTCCGATCGTCAAAATCGTATTTCGCGTTATGCAGCATCGGGCAATCTTCACCATTGCCAAGACGCAGGAAGCAACCCGGCTTGTGTTGCAGGAAGTAGGCGAAGTCTTCGCTTCCGGTTACCGGACCAAAGGGCGCAACAACCTGATCGGTACCAACCAGTTCTTCGGCAACCTGGCGCGCCAGTTCCGTTTCGGGGGCGCTGTTGATCACCACCGGATAGCCTCGCTGGTAGTCAATATCAACGCTGGCGCCATATCCTTGCACATGACTGCTCACCAGATCCTTGATGCGTTGCTCGAGAAGTTTGCGTACCGTCGGATCAAACGAGCGAATGCTCAACTCCAGCGTGGCCGACTCAGGAATGACATTGGCGGCAATACCGGCGTGAATGGTGCCAACCGTAACAACAGCAGTCTGGGTCGGATCGATATTGCGTGACACCACGGTTTGCAGAGCCATCACCAGACTGGCAGCAATAATGACCGGGTCAACGGCCAGGTGCGGGCGCGCCGCGTGTCCGCCCCGCCCATGCACAACAATGCGAGCGGTATCCGAGGCCGACATGAAGGCGCCAGCGCCGAACAGAAATGTCCCGGCCGGATAACCGGGGTGGTTATGCAGACCGAAAATCGCATCGCACGGAAACCGCTCAAACAGACCGTCGGCAATCATTTGTTGGGCGCCGCTGTTTTTGCCGGCTTCTTCGGCGGGCTGAAACACCAGATGCACCGTCCCGGAAAACTGACGCGTGCTGGCCAGTTGCTGGGCGGCGCCAAGCAGCATGGTGGTGTGGCCGTCATGGCCGCAGGCGTGCATGCTGCCAGCCACCTGACTGGCGTGTGGCTTGCCGGTCTCTTCGGTAATCGGCAGCGCGTCCATATCCGCACGCACGGCAACGCTGCGCGTGCCTTCACCAGCCTTCAAGGTGCCCACCACGCCATGCCCACCGACATGCCGGGTGACCTGATAGCCCCATTCCTGCAGCTTGCCCGCCACCAGTTCAGAGGTGGCCACTTCGGCAAACGACAACTCCGGATTCTGGTGCAGATGATGGCGAGTCTGACGCAGAAAATCACCGGCGCCGAGCAGGTCACCGAGTTGGCAAAAACAAGCGTATCGACTGTTCATGGCGTATCTCCAGCCCCCATATCCCAATACAGGCCCGTCATGATGGCAAGCCCTTCGCGCAGTACGGCAGGCGGCAGATGTTCATTGGGAGCATGTTGCGAACAACCCGGGTACGAGTGCGGCACCCATACCGTGCGTAGCCCCAGCACGTCAGTAAAAATGTCATTGGGCAGCGAGCCGCCCAGATTTGGCAGTACCGCCGGCTTCTTCGCGCTGGTTCGCGCGACCGAAGCAACGGCCCACTGCACCCACGGATCGTCCGGATCGATGCGGGTGGCGCGAAACATCTGATCACTCGGCGCTTCCACCTGCACCATCGAAAACCCCTGGCGGTCGAGATGACGACGCAGTGCCGGCAGGATTTGCGAATCATCGATCCCGACCACGAAGCGAAGCTGGCAACGCGCCCAGGCGCGCGGCGGTATCGCATTGACGGGCGTGTCAGGGTTGCCGGTTTTACAGGCCAGCACTTCAAACGAGCACCAGCCAAACACCCGTTCGGCTGGCGTCAGACCGGGTTCACCCCACCACGGTTCGATGGCCGGCCCGTTCGGACCGCCATCGACTTCGCAATCGGCCAGCGCACGGCGCACCGAGGCCGGCACCTCGGCCGGTACCCACTCGGGAATACGGATCTGACCGGTTGCAGACACGATGCAGGCCAGCGCGTGAGCCAGTTGAATGCCCGGGTTGGAAATCAGACCGCCCCAATTGCCCGAATGATGGCCACCGGCACGTGCCTCAATAGACAGGTCAAAGTTGATGCTGCCGCGGGCCCCCAGAAACACCGTCGGTCGCTCGGCTCGCAAACGCGGCCCATCCGAGGCCACCAGCAAGTCGGCAGCAAACAAATCGCGATGCTGGGCACAAAGCTGGCGTAGACCCGGTGAGCCGGTTTCCTCTCCCATCTCGATCAGGTATTTGGCATTGAAGCCCAGACGGCCACGCTCGGCGATAACATTGGCCATCGCCTGCATATTGACCGAGTGCTGGCCCTTGTTATCGGCAATGCCGCGGCCGTACCAGCGATCCTCGTGTTCGGTCAGTTGCCAGGGTGACAAACCGTCTTTCCATTCCGGCTCCAGACCCCGGATGACATCACCATGGCCATAGCCAAGCACGGTCGGCAAGGACGGATCTTCAAGGCGCTGCGCAAACAGAAACGGCGCTTTGGCATCGGGATGGGTCAGCGTGCGGCATTCAAAGCCCATCGCCTCGAAGGCTGGCTGCATCTCATCGGCCAGATAAGCCTTCAGCACCTCGGCGCGCTCAGGGTTCTGGCTCTCGGTGGGTATGGCTACCCGACGCGCCAGGGTGGCGCGAAACTCACCGGCATCAAAATGCTGGTAAGCACGATCAATGGCAGCGGAACGGGTCATGAGAATCTCGGTCTGAATGAAGTTCGGTGTCAGCGCCCTGCCTGAACGGTTTCAGGCGCAACGGCTTCGGTGGTGAGATGACAGGCAACCGCACCCTGCGCATCGGCGGTCAGGATCGGTATGACGCTGTCGCAATGGGCCAGTCGTTTGGCGCAACGCGGATGAAACGGACAGCCCGACGGCGGGTTCAGTGGATCGGGAAACGCCAGCCCCAGCCCTGTGTCGGGCACGCCCAAGCGCGGATCCGGCGTCAGCACCGATTCGAGCAAAGCCTGGGTATACGGGTGGCGCGGTGCGCGGAACAATGTTGCCGTGGCGGCCTGCTCGACCACTTGCCCCAGATACATGACCGCCACCTGGGTGGCAATGTGCTCTACCACCGCCAGGTTATGGCTGATGAACACATAAGTCAGCCCGAACTCGCTGCGCAGATCCATCAGCAGATTCAGGATTTGCGCCTGTACCGAGACATCAAGCGCCGACGTGGGCTCATCACAGATAACGATTTCCGGCTGCATCACCAGCGCGCGCGCAATCGCCACACGTTGGCGCTGGCCGCCGGACAACTGGCCGGGCGTATGGTCGGCATAACGGGCCGGCAGGCCGACACGCTCGAGCATTTCAACCGACTGACGGCGACGCTCAGCAGCATCACCAATGCCGTGTACTTCCAGTGGAAACGCCACGATGGAAGCGATGCTGCGGCGTGGATTCAATGACGAATAAGGGTCTTGAAACACCGGTTGCACGCGCCGCGCCATCGCCTTGCGGTCGAGGTGCCGCAGATCGGTGCCGCCGAGCGTGATGCGACCGCTGGTAGGCGGCAGCAAGCCGAGCAGCAAGCGCGCCAGGGTCGATTTGCCACAACCGGATTCACCAACAATGCCCAGAACATCGCCCCGCGCGAGAGTCAGGCTCACCCCATTCACCGCGTGCAAGGTGCGTTTGGGCTGAAAAATGCCGGCGCGAATCGTGAAGTCGCGCGTCAATTCGTCGGCCTGCATCAGCGTTTCGCCGCGCTCGGCATTCAGCGCGCCCATCATGCCGGCACCTCTTCAAGAATGCATCGCCAGCCGTGCTGTTCGAGCTGTCGATACGGAACGGTCTGCGCGCATTGCGGCTGCGCATAAGAACACCGGTCGCGAAAGCCGCACCCTTCAATGCCATTGATAAGCGACGGCACGGTGCCACCAATTGTGCCAAAGCGCCCGCCCGGCACGGTTCGACCGGGCACCGGAATACAACTGAGCAGGCCACTGGTGTAGGGATGGCGCGGCTTGTCGAACAACTGCTCGGCCGTGCCTTCTTCGACAACTTCGCCGGCATACATGACGGCCACACGGTGCGCGATGCGCGCCACCACACCCAGATCGTGCGTGATCAGAATCATGGCAATGCCAAGCTCTTGCTGAAGATCGGCCAGCAAGCGCAGAATCTGCGCCTGAATCGTGACGTCAAGCGCGGTACTGGGCTCGTCGGCAATCAGCAGCTCGGGGCCGCACATGAGCGCCATCGCAATCATGACGCGTTGGCGCAAGCCGCCCGACAACTGATGCGGGTACTGGCTCAGGCGTTCGGCCGCCGAGGCAATACCCACCTTGCCCAGCAATTCAATGGCGCGATCGCGAGCCTCGTTGGGCGACGCACCGCGATGATGGCGAAACGGCTCCATCAACTGATTGCCGATGGTGTAGGCCGGATTCAGCGCCGTCATCGGCTCCTGAAAAATCATGGCCATCCGATCGCCACGCAAGGCATTGATTCTTTTGCGCGAAGCGCTCGCCAAGTCTTCACCAAGCAACGAGAGTTTGCTGACGCTGCGGGTAGCCGCTTTCGGCAGCAAGCTCATCAACGCCAGCGACGTCATCGATTTGCCGCACCCTGATTCGCCGACAATACAAAGCGTTTCGCCGCGCCGCACCTGAAAGGAAACATCGCGCACCGCCTGCAAGGGGCCGGCGGGCGTCGCGATGCTCACCTTCAGCCCTTGCACATCCAGCACGACTTCGCCGACCTGATTGGCACCATTGGCAAGCATGATCAGCCCCTTCCTTCCGGTGCCAGCAGATCACGCAGCCCGTCGCCGGCCAGATTGATGGCAAAGATGAGCAAGGCCAGCGCGGTACCAGGTATGGCGATCAGCCAGAACGAGAAAAACATGTAGGCCTTGGCTTCGGAAATCATCAAACCCCACGACGGCAACGGCGGCTGCACACCAAGCCCCAGGAAGGACAACGCGGCCTCCAGCAAGATGGCGCTGGCCGCCTCAAGCGTGGCCACCACGATCAGATGCGGCAACACATTGGGCAACACCTCTTGCAGCAACACGCGCATCGTCGAGGCGCCGGCAGACTGCGCCGCAGCCACGTAGTCGAGCGAGCGAACCTGTTGCGTTGCGCTGCGCATCACCACCGCAAAGCGATCCCATTTGAGCAAACCCAACACCAGAATGACCACCCACAACGAGCCGCCCACCAGCGCCACCGTTGCCAGCGCAACCAGAATGACCGGCATCGACAATCGGGTAGTCACCAGAAAGCTGACCACCAGATCGATCTTGCCGCCGAAGTAGCCGGCCAGCATGCCCATGGTGGTGCCGATAAGTCCGGAGATGATTGCCACCGCCACGCCAATCAACAAGGAAATACGCGCCCCGTACAACAGCCGCGACAGGTAGTCACGCCCGAGCGGATCGGTGCCGAACGGATGCAGCCAGCTGCCGGCGGCATACCAGACCGGCGGCACCGTGCGCTGCGTCAGATCCTGGGCATAGGGATCGTGCGGGGATATCCACGGCGCCAGCAGAGCCACCAGCACCAGCAACACCAGCAAACCACCGCCAACGGTGACCGCCTTGTTGCGCCAGATGCGGCTGGGCCAACTGCGCGAACCGGGGGCCGAGGTTGCGGCATTGACAACGGGCGTGGCGGCTACTTCGGTACTTGCAGCCATCGTCAGGCCACCCGCACGCGAGGGTCGAGCCAGGCATTGGCGACATCAGAGGCCAGGGTCAGCGCCACATAGATCACTGACAACAGCAAGACAATGCTCTGCATGACCGGAAAATCCTTGAAGGTGATGCTTTGATAGGCCAGATAACCCAGTCCGTCGAGCGCAAAAATGGTCTCCACAACAACCGAACCGCCCAGCAGGTAACCCAGTTGCACAGCGGTCAGCGCCACAACCGGCACCACCGCGTTGCGCAACGCATGCTTGAAGATGACCGTGCCGGTGGGCAAGCCCTTGGCTCTGGCCGTACGGATGTAGTCGGCTTCCAGCACTTCGATCATGCCGGCGCGAATCAGGCGCATGAAAGCGGGCGCCGCGTAATAACCGAGCGCTATCGTGGGCATGACGAAGTTCTGCCAACTGTCACTGCCTGACACCGGCAGCCAGCGCAGTGAGATTGAAAACAACATGATCAGCAGCAGCGCAAAGAAAAAGTTCGGCAGCGCCTGCCCGACCACCGCCAAGCCCAGACACAGGCGGTCCACCCAGCTGTTGCGATAAATGGCCGCCAGCACTCCCAGCGGTATCGATATTGCCAGCGCGAACGCCAGCGCCAGCATACCGAGCACGACCGTGGTCTGCAGCTTGGAAAAGATCAGGGGCGCGGCCGGCGTCTTGAAATAGATGGATTCGCCAAAATCGCCACGCACGGTGCGCCCCAGCCAGTCGGCATACTGGGCGGGCAGCGGGCGATCGAAACCGTAGGTCTGGCGAACCATCTGAATGTCGGCCTGCGTGGCCCCCTCCCCTGCAATCGCAATCGCAGGGTCGCCCGACAATCGCAGCAACAGAAAGGCGATCATCGACACTGCCAAAGCGACGAGAACCGCCAGCCCAAGCCGCTTCAGAATGTAGATGTGCATTTGTGCGCTGCCTTCTCGGTTACTTCCAGGTCATTTCCCAGAACCGCACCATCTCGTCCGGGTAGGCCGAGAAGTTCAGGTCACTGCTGGCCACGTAATAGACGGGCAACGACCACATGGGCAGCGAGAAAACATTATCGGCCAGGCGCTTGAGGGCTTTCTGATAAGCCGCCTTGCGGGCCGCCGGCTCAACAGAGTTGTTGCCCTTGATCAGCGCGTCACGTACTTCTTCGTCGCGGGTCACATCGTCGGCGCCAAAGGTGAAGTACACCGGTGTGCTGGCCGAGACATCGTTGACCGAGAACGAACCCCAGGTCTGGTGGGTCATTGCCGCCTTACCCGAACGCACCGCTTCGCGCATCGCCGCATACTGCGAGAAATTGAGCTTGGCCCGGATACCGACCGCGCGCAAATCGTTGATCATCGCTTCGGTTTGGTTACGCTCGCGATAAGCGTAAAGGTCTACCTCAAAGCCATCGGCGTAACCGGCCTCGGCCAGCAGCTTCTTGGCCAGCGCCGGATCGTAGGCGTAGCGCTCTGCCCCTTCATCGGTACAACCGAACTGCGACGGGAAGCAGTGCGTGTTCAGCACACGCGAGCCTGCACCGACGATGTTCTTCACAATGGATTCACGGTTGATGGCATGGGCAATGGCCTTGCGCACGCGGACATCGCGCAACTGCGGCGCCGGTGAATTCTCCAGCGAATTGAGCTGCATGAAAACGATACGCATCGTCTCGCCACTCACCGTTTGCAGATGCGGCACCTGGCCAGCCTGATCGGCCTGGTCTTTGGGCACATGCATGATGAAGTCAGCGCCACCGGACAAGGCTTCGGCCATCTGGGTCTGCCGATCGGGAATGAAGCGAATGTCGATCTTGCCGATCTTGGGTGTGCTCTTGGGCGAGTCTTTGAAGTAGTCGGCATTGCGCTCGAGCGTAATGGACTTGCCCGGTGTGTACTGCGACACCTTGAACGGCCCGGTACCCACCGGTTTTTCGTTCATGCCCTTCGGGCCAACCTCGGCGTAATACTTGGCCGGATGCATGACGACCGGCCCGGCGAGATATTCGATGGCTGCCGGAAAGACTTCTTTGGTGGTGAGGCGTACCTTGTACTGCGAGAGCTTGGTGGCCTCGCCAATCCAGTTGACGTTGGCCTGCGTGGTCACCTTGTTAGCCGGGTCGGCAACAAAATTGAGGGTATAGACCACAGAGTCGGCGTCAAAAACTTCGCCGTTGTGGAACTTCACCCCTTCGCGCAACTCGAACTCGATGGTTTTGTCATCAACCTGAGTCCAGCTCTTGGCCAGGTTACCCGTGTACTCATTGGTGATCGGGTCACGATAAATCAGCGTGTCCCAGACATTGGCCCCGATGATGACGCCGATGCGCACGTTATTGAAATAGGGATCGACGCTTTCCGGTGCCTGGTCGTAGGCAAACCGCACCGTGTCATCTTTCTTGCCGGCGAAGGCAGTACCAGCGCCGGCAGCCAGACCCGCCACCAGGGCGGTCGTTGCCAATGAGCGTCCCAAACGGGCAAGCAAGTGTGAGGTCATCGTGCATTCCTTAGAGCATTGCGACAGAGCGCTGCAACACGACTCGTATCGCCAGGGTGAGAATGTCGGCAATTGCCGAGCCTGAACCGAACAAGGTGAATCCAATGAACTGATGCTGCGCCGGACAAGAAATCAATTCCAACTGCCGGGCGAGATTAAGATTCGGATCATATAGCCAATTACACGGAGAACAGAAGAGGCACTAAAAATGACGCGCAATAAAGTGCATGGCTTTGCTGGCACGCGCCGACAAGGGCCACTCCGCGCGATGGATCAGCCATAAGGTATCGACAACCGCTGGCTTGCCCGCTGCAACCTGAATCTCATGCTGACGCGCAAAGGCCAGCCGCGCGTAACGCGGAAGCACGGTAAACCCGAGACCACGTGCTACCGGCTCAAGAATCAGGCCGATCTGATTGATGAACCCACTGCTGGGCAGATTGCGCACACTGAATTCATCCGGGAGGCGGCGGCTCAGCAAACGAGCTGCCATGGCCTGACCGTCGGGATGATCGATGAAGCCCAGCTTTTGCAGATCAGACCAATCACGCGCGGTGCTGCCGGCAGGTATCACCAGATCGAGTGGTTCGGTTGCGAAACGCTGCACCTTCAACCGTGGGTCGTCGGGTTTCAAGGTCAGCAGACCGAGCTCGAACTGGTTGGCCAGCACCGCAGCAAGCACTTCATCGTCGGGCGCAAAGCGATGACGAATGCTCAAGCCCGGGTTGGCCTGCTGCAGATCGAGCAGCAAGGGATGCACGGCCAGTCCGATGCTGCCGGGGCTGATCAGACTGACCTCGCCCTGGTCGGCATCGGTTTCGGTCAGTCGTTGCTGCAACCGCTGGTCGGCGGCGCCCACGTCGCGGCAGTACTCGAGCAAGGCCTGGCCAGCCGGTGTCAGCTCAAGGTGGCGCGGGCGGCGAATCAACAGCGGGCCCAGCCTATCTTCAAGATGGCGCACATGCTGACTGACGGCGGCCTGGGTGAGATCGAGGCATTCCGCGGTACGCGTAAAGCTGCGTTGCTGGGCAAGCACCTCAAAGCTGCGTAACCACTGCGGATTCATCATAACGAACTCTTATCGAAACCATAATGATCAAGTAGTTTTCATTATGTCTGAGTCTGCCTAGACTGGCCACTCCTCTTCCCAGCCAAGGTCAGCTTCATGTCTACTGTTTACCCGCGCAGCTTTTCTCACATCGGCCTGTCGGTCACCGACCTCGACGCCGCCGTCAAGTTCTATACCGAGGTGATGGGTTGGTATCTGATCATGCCGCCCACGACGATCGCCGAAGACGACTCAGCCATCGGGGTCATGTGTACCGATGTGTTCGGCGCCGGTTGGCGTTCGTTTCGCATTGCTCACTTATCAACGGGCGATCGGATCGGCGTGGAGATTTTTGAGTTTCGCGGCGCCGAGCGCCCGGCCAACAACTTCGAGTACTGGAAGACAGGCGTCTTTCATTTCTGCGTGCAAGACCCCGATGTGGAAGGCCTGGCCGCGAAAATCGTGGCCGCCGGTGGCAAACAACGCATGCCGGTGCGCGAGTACTTTCCGGGTGAAAAGCCTTTTCGGATGGTCTACATGGAAGATCCGTTCGGCAACATTCTGGAAATCTACAGCCACAGCTACGAGTTGACCTATGCGGCTGGTGCGTATCAGTAAAGGAATGGGTTGAAGTCGCGACGCCTTTGCTGGTGCCCTGCCGACCGGCGATGAATCGGCCTCTGCGGTGGCCTCGCGCTTTGCTGTCCGTTGGGCAAGGAAAACTGCCAAGCGCTAAATCTGCGGCAGCTCAAGCAGGCGTCGCACCAGTTCGGCCTGACTGCGGATACCCATCTTGACATAGGCGGTCTTGATCTGCGTTTTGATCGTACTGAGTGCAACGCTACGTGCTTTTGCAATCTGCGCCGGCGTTTGACCATCGGCCAGCGCGACGGCAACTCGGGCTTCAGCCGGTGTCAGGTTATAGGCTTCAGCGGCAATGATCGGGTCGAGCTGCTGCGATTTACCAACCTGATGAAAGGTCACCATCGCCAGCGGCATATTGCCAAAGGCCTGCTGCGTCTTTGCGGGCTCGATGGCACTGAGCATCAGCAGAGTTGGCGCCTGCAAAGAATCGGTCGACAGGCGTAACACGGTGCGATTCTGATCGACGGTATTGAACTGCGGAATGAGCAGACTGCGAATTTCTTCGAGCATCCTGGTTTCATCATCGGCATGACGGCACCGCAGCGAATTGTCAGCACGATAGACATGTACTGACTGCTGCAGGAATTCTTCAGCCGCTTCGTTCAGATGCCGGATGCCCCTGGAAGAATCGATCAAGGCTACCGGTTGCCGCAGACGCTGCACGATCATTCGACCCACTTGCAGCTCTACCTGTTTGGTGCGCAACTCGTCGAACAACCTGAGCGCGCTGACCATGTGCTCGCGCAGCCGCTCAAGCACCTCCTGGGCTACCGGCTGCAAGGGTTGCCCGCCAACGGCAAGCATGGCGCCAAACAACACCATAACGTTCTCGGTATCGATCAGCTTGGTGCCACTGAGGTAGCGCGCGCCATAAGGGATATAGAAATCCTGATAGAAGCGATCAGCGGCTACATAGCTGTCGTTGAAGTGCTCCTGGCAGTGCATCCATTCGCCGGGCTTGAGCCTTACGGCGAGATCGAGGCGGGGGTTGCACTGGTGGTACTCACGGATGTAGTCAACGGCAAACTGCGGATCGAAGGAACCGCCTTCGAACGAATAAATGATGCTGCCGAGCCGCTTGTCGACCGCAATGATCTGCGTACCCATGATGCCAAGGCTACGGGCGATCTCGGTCAGAACCTCGTCCCACCGAATGGAGCCGGCGCCGGCGAGATACAGCAGGTTAACAATCCGGTCATACTCTTTTGGCGCCATCACACGACTCTCCGCTCCCCAACAAAGATGTGACTAGTCATCGCGAAAATGGCGCGCGCAATAGTGCACAAATGACGAGGTTTTCTACCGTGCCAGTACCGGAAACACATCCTCAAACCTCGGTATAAGGGGGCACGGGGCGCTTCAGCAGCTTGTAATTTAAGCCGACATTTGTCAGGTCTTGTAGCGAGGCTGACAAAGAGAAGAGTTCAGCCCCTGAAATGAGGGGTCTGAAGTGACTACGTTTCGACACCGCCCATTGCCGGGCCAAAATCGAACGCGCCGTCGAAGGTCGGCGCAATCTGCTGTCCTACGGCTGCGGCACCGAAATCGAAGTCGATTTTCTGCGCCGGCTACCTGCGTGATGACCCTGAGCCAACCGATCAAGTCCTGAGCCGACGTAACGCTCTGAACCTGGCCCCATCCTGGGGGCACTTGCGGCGGCCCGGCTCAGCCGCTGACAAAGCGGCCCGGTGTGCGACCGAACACCTCTTTGAATGCGGTAATGAAGCTGCCCGATGAGCGAAAGCCAAGTTCGCTCGCTACCGCGCCGACCGAGCGCCCGGCGACCAGGCGCGGCATCGCCTCGGACAACACCACGACCCGCCGCCATTGACGCCAGCTCATACCGGTCTGCGTCTGCACCAGTCGCAACAGGCTTCGCGTTGACATGGCCTCGTGCCCGGCGTGCTCACCAACACTGTGCTCAAGCGCCGGCGCGGCGCGGATCCGATCTTCGATACGCATCAGCCGTGGGCTGGTGGGCGCCGGCAGTGGCACGGCGGTGACCTCAAGCGGCTGAATCAATTCGACCGCAGACTCGGCCAACCGGCACCAGGTGGGGCTGCCGGTCTGATCCGCACCATCTTCGGCGAGCCAGCAAACGATTTCACGCAAAAGCGGGGTGACTTTGAGCAACTGCGGCTTTGGCGCCAGCATGGTCGCTTGCGCCGGGTCGATGAACAGACTGCGCATGGAGGGTCGGTCATCGGACCAGGTCTGATGGATCAGCCCCGGCGGCAGCCATACCGCCTGACCGGGCGCCGCGACCCAGAGCTGATTGTCGGTACGCACGCGCAACACCCGCTCGGGCAACAGCGCCAGCTGGGCGCGCCGATGGCGGTGGCGCGGGGTTACCGGGCCGGCCAGAAAATCGGCCTTGACCGCCAGCACCGGCGAGGCGTTCTCACGAAAGCCGGCCACGGGGTCTACCCGGTCGAAACCATCTGCTGCTGGCGAGTGGGCAGAACTCATTGGCGACTCAGCGTAATTGCGGGCCGACAGACCCCCGAATAATCAATACCTGCATTATCCCCCCTCCCGAGAAAAACATGACCGCCTTTGAACCGTTCAACCTGTTACTCCTTGTCAGCGCCGGCATTGCTGCTGGCATGGTCAACGCTGTGGCAGGCGGCGGCACTTTTTTCTCTTTTGCTGCGTTGCTCGCCGTCGGCCTGCCGCCGGTCATGGCCAATGCCAGCAGTTCGGTGGCGGCCGTGCCTGGCTATATCGCCAGCGCTTTTGCCTATCGCAAGGAAATTGCCGGCCTCGGGCGCAGGGTCATCCTGCCCGGACTGGCCAGCGCTCTCGGCGGAATGATCGGCGCGCTGTTGCTGGTGCGGATCGGCAATGCATCATTTGCAGCCCTGGTGCCCTGGTTGCTGCTGGTGGCCACCTTGTTGTTTGCCGTGGGGCCGCGCGTGTCGGCCTGGCTACGCCCGGGCGCCGCGGCCGAGCCGGTCACCACACCACGCTGGCTGCTGCTGGCCGCACTGGTTCAACTCGTCGCGTCGATTTATGGCGGCTTCTTTGGCGCCGGCATGGGCATTGTCTTGCTGGCCATTCTGACCTTGACCGAAGGCAGTGACTTTCATCGTGCCAATGCGGCCAAACACCTGCATTCGATCCTGATTCAACTGACCGCGCTGGTGCTGTTCATCAGCAACGGCCTGATCTCCTGGCCCGAGGCGCTCATCATGACCGTCGCCGCGATGATCGGCGGCTGGCTCGGCGTGGTGTTGTCTCGCAAAGTGCCTGTGGCACTGGTACGCAATGCGGTGCTGATGCTGGCCATCGGCATGACGATCTGGTTTTTCTGGCGCACCCTCTAAGCCTGGCGTCAGCGACGGAACTGGCCTGCAACGCCGCTGACAGCTTGCAGGCCAGAGGTTTCAGGTCAGGCTGAACATCCGGCCCCAGCCTCGCACCCGCGTTACATCGGCCCCGGCCAGCCGCAGCCCCGACCAGACGGCCGCTGAAGTTGAATCGAGTATCGGG
>CAXBNM010000030.1:0-20997 GCA_963976885.1 uncultured Burkholderiaceae bacterium | reverse complement strand
AAACCGTCAGCCGGGCCCGACAGATTCGCCAGGAAGCCGATGCCCGTGGCGACGCCCCGCACCGGGCGATCGTTCTCGCCGATCACAGTAACAACACCGCATCGGGTGGCTCGGTCGACACGATGGAATCGGTCGCCGAAGTGCTTCGCCAGGGCCTGACCAATGTGATTGCCGGGCCAATCTGCGACCCGGCCACCGTGGCCGAGTTGATCAAAGCCGGCGTGGGCAGCAAGGTATCGCTCAAGGTGGGCGGTCGCGTTGATGCGCCAACCATTGGCCGCACCGGTCAGCCCCTGGAGATGTCGGGGACGGTACGCACGATCACCGATGGCCGCTTTCGGGTCACCGGACCGATGTCTACTGGCGTAATGATTGATTGCGGCCGTTCCGTCGTCCTCGATACGGGTCCGCTGCAATTGCTGATCTCCGAACAACGGGCCGAGCCCTTCGATCTCGGGGTCTTTACCCACTGCGGACTGGATCCGCTGCGGGCCGATTACATCCTGCTCTGGTCGCGCCAGCATTTCCGGGCCGGCTTTGAGCCGATTGCCGAGCAAGTTTTGATGATGGCCGGACCAGGTGTGTGCAGTTCCGACTACAGCCTGTTTCCGTTCAAGCATTTGCAACGACCGATCTATCCGCTTGACGCCCAGATGGAGCGACCGGCCACCAGTCAGGTTTAGTCAGGCGTCGTAAACATCCTCGACGCAACCACGAAAAAGCGTGTGACTATAGATACAGTTCGGGAGCTTTCGCCCCGAACTGTTCCGAATATCACACTTGTCAACAGCAGTTTTGTGTCGCTGGCCAGACCAGCAGATACACTCAGTGAAAACCCAAGAGACCGCAGGTAATGAAGCCCACCGATATCGGAAACCCCAACTACTTTCACAAGGTTGTCGATTGCCAATGGGCCTGTCCGGCCCACACCCCAGTACCCGAATACATTCGCATGATCGCTCAGGGGCGATATTCCGATGCATACATGGTCAACTGGAAATCCAACGTCTTCCCCGGTATTCTTGGTCGCACCTGCGACCGGCCCTGCGAACCGGCTTGCCGGCGCGGTCGGGTCGAAGACGAATCCCTGTCAGGCTCGCGTAAAGAACCGGTTGCCATCTGTCGACTCAAACGGGTAACCGCCGACTTCAAGGACGCCGACGATGTCAGCAAGCGGATGCCCGAAATATCGCCACCCAACGGCCGACGGATCGTCTGCCTGGGCGCGGGTCCGGCCTCGCTCACCGTTGCCCGCGATCTCGCTCCGCTCGGTTACGACGTAACCATCATCGATGATGCGCCCAAAGCCGGCGGCTTCATCCGTACCCAGATCCCGCATTTCCGGCTGCCCGAATCCGTCATCGACGAAGAAACCGGTTACATCCTCGACATGGGCGTAACGCTGCGCGCCGGTGAACGGGTCGAGTCCATGCGCAAGTTGCTGGCTGAGTCCTACGACGCGGTTTTCGTCGGCACCGGCGCACCGCGCGGCCGTGATCTGTCCATTCCGGGCCGCCAGGAAGCTGCCGACAATATTCATCTGGGCATCGACTGGCTCGCCAGCGTCGCTTTCGGGCACACCGAAAGCATTGGCCGTCGTGTGATCGTCCTCGGCGGCGGCAATACCGCGATGGACTGCTGCCGTACCGCGCGCCGCCTTGGTGGCGAAGACGTCAAGGTCATCGTGCGCTCGGGCTACGAAGAAATGAAGGCCAGCCCCTGGGAGAAAGAAGATGCCATTGAAGAAGGCATCCCCATTCTCAACTTCATGGTGCCAGCCGCCTTCACGCACGAAAACGGCAAGCTCACTGGCGTGACCTTCCAGAAGGTCAAGGCCTTGTACGACGAAAACGGCCGCCGCCGTCTGGTCCCGACCGGCGAGCCGGATGAGCATGTCGCTTGCGATGATGTCCTCGTTGCCGTCGGCCAGGAAAATGCTTTCCCCTGGATCGAGCGCGATCTGGGCATCGAATTCAACGAATGGGAAACGCCGATTCTCAACGCCGAAACGCTGCAGTCAACGCTGCCGAACGTGTTTTTCGGTGGCGATGCCGCGCTGGGGCCCAAGAACATCATCTGGGCCGTTGCCCACGGTCACGACGCGGCCATTTCCATCGACCGCTTCCTGTCCGGGGAAGATGTCGCGCAGCGCCCTGCCCCCGGTGTAACCACCATCAGCCAGAAAATGGGCATCCACGAGTGGAGCTACGACAACGACATCACGTTGCAGACGCGCCGCAAGGTGCCCTGGGCCGAAGCCAACAAAGCGCTGGCCAGTATTCACGTTGAGGTCGAACTGGGTTTCGATCCGGCCGCGGCCTGGCAGGAAGCCCAGCGCTGTCTCAATTGCGATGTACAAACAGTCTTTGCTGACGATCTATGCATTGAATGCGACGCCTGCGCAGATATCTGTCCGATGGACAGTATCAGTTTCGTCCCCAATGGTGATGAGGCCGATTTGCGCACCCGGTTGCGCGCACCGGCCGAAAACACGGAGCAAGACCTCTATGTATCGGGTGGCCTGAAAACCGGCCGGGTCATGGTCAAGGATGAAGACGTTTGCCTGCATTGTGGTCTGTGCGCTGAGCGCTGCCCCACTGGCGCCTGGGATATGCGCAAAACGTTGATTGAGATGACCCACGCCAACGATGCACGCCAGCAAGCGGTTTCCGCCTAGTTCAGATTTCAATCGGGTTTGAGTTCATGAGTATCCACGCCGTCAACGATTTCGTCGTCAAGTTCGCCAACGTCAACGGGTCGGGGTCGGCCTCGGCCAACGAACTGTTTGCCCGGTCCATCCTCCGGATGGGTGTCCCGGTCAGCCCCCGCAATATTTTTCCAAGCAACATTCAAGGCCTGCCGACCTGGTATGAAGTGCGGGTCAGCGGCAGCGGTTACCTTGGCCGGCGCGGCGGCGTCGATCTGGTCGTGCCGATGAACCCCCAGACCTGGGACAAAGACCTGAAAGAGGTCAGCTCGGGCGGCTATGTGTTCTACGACTCGACCCGGCCGATGCCGCCGTCCAAGTTTCGCGACGATCTGACTACGCTGGGCATGCCGCTCACGCGCATCGCCAACGAAACCTACGACCAGCCGCGCCAGCGGCAGTTGTTCAAGAACATCATTTACGTCGGTGCACTTGCCCACCTGCTGGGCATCGACCCAGCCGTCATCGAGCAGCTGTTTTCCGAGCAATACAAGGGCAAGGAAAAACTGCTGGACGGCAACGTCAAGGCCTTGCGCCTGGGCGTTGAGCAGGCCCGCGAGCATCTGCCCACCATCGGCCTGAAGGTTGAAAAAGCCGATGCCGTCGGCGAGCGCATTTTTGTGGATGGCAACAGTGCGGCAGCGCTGGGTTGCATGTATGGCGGCGCGACCGTCTGCGCCTGGTATCCCATTACACCGTCCTCGTCGGTGGCCGAAGCGTTTGAGCGCTACTGCGCGCGCCATCGCATTGACGCGGCAACCGGCGCCCACAAATACGCGATCGTGCAGGCCGAAGACGAACTGGCCTCCATCGGCATGGTGATCGGTGCCGGCTGGAACGGCGCCCGTGCGTTTACCGCCACCTCCGGGCCGGGTGTGTCGCTGATGACCGAATTCATCGGCCTGGCGTATTTTGCCGAGGTCCCGGCCACCATCATCAACGTGCAACGCGGTGGCCCGTCCACGGGCATGCCAACCCGTACGCAACAAGCCGATCTGCTCGCCTGTGCTTACGCATCGCACGGTGACACCAAGCACCCGTTGCTGTTCCCGCAAGATCCCAACGAATGCTTCGAAATGGGTGCGCAAGCCCTCGATCTGGCCGACCGCTTGCAGACCCCGGTGTTTCTGATGACCGATCTCGATATCGGCATGAATCAGCGCCTGTCCGAGCCCTTCGCCTGGGATCCGGACCGAACCTATGATCGCGGCAAGATCATGACGGCCTCAATGCTCGACAATCAGGATTTTGGCCGCTACCTCGACGTTGACGGCGACGGCATTTCGTTCCGCACCTATCCGGGCACTCACCCGGAAAAGGGCGCGTTCTTCACCCGCGGCACCACGCGCGATCAATACGCCCGTTACAGCGAAGAAGGTCCGGTCTACGTCGATAACGTCGAGCGCTTGTTGCGCAAATTCGATACCGCTCGCGCCCTGGTGCCGGCAGCCATTTGCAAGGAAGCCGCCGAAGCGACATCGGTAGGTGTCATTTACTTCGGCTCGACCGCGCCGGCAATGGACGAAGCTCTCGACATGTTTACCGAGCAAGGGCTGCACATTGATGCCTTGCGGCTGCGCGCCTTCCCGTTTGGCGATGAAGTGCTCGAATTCATCCAGTCTCACGACACGCTGTTTGTGGTCGAACAAAACCGCGACGCCCAGATGCGCTCCATGATTGTCAACGAGCTCGGTGTTGCACCGGCCAAGCTGCAGCCCGTGCTGCATTTTGACGGCACCCCGATCACCGCCACATTCATCGCCAGCCAGATCAGCTCTGCACTCGCCCCCTCGAATGTCACCCCGATTCGTAAAGCATCATGACTTATCTCGCCAAACCAGCTCTTCATCACCCCTCGCTGCGTGAAAATGCGGTCGGTTATACCCGTCGTGATTACGAGGGCAAAATTTCCACGTTGTGCGCCGGTTGCGGCCACGATTCAATCTCGACGGCAATCATTCAGGCGGCCTGGGAATCAGACATCGAGCCGCACCGCGTGGCCAAGTTGTCGGGCATTGGTTGCTCCAGTAAAACCCCCGATTACTTCCTCGGCGCCTCGCACGGTTTCAACTCAGTGCACGGTCGGATGCCATCAGTGCTGACCGGTGCCAATCTGGCCAATCGCGACCTGCTCTATCTTGGTGTCTCGGGCGACGGCGACACCGCTTCCATCGGTATGGGCCAGTTTGCCCACCTGATGCGACGCGGCGTCAATATGGTTTATATCTGCGAGAACAACGGCGTCTACGGCTTGACCAAGGGGCAGTTCTCGGCAACCTCGGACAAGGGCTCCAAATCCAAGCGCGGCGTGGTCAATAACGACATGCCGATCGATCTGGTCAGTGTAGCTATTTCGCTCGGTGCCACCTTCGTTGCGCGCAGCTTCTCGGGTGACAAAGACCAACTCGTCCCGCTGATTCGCGCGGCCATCCGCCATCGCGGCGCGGCCCTGATCGACGTGATCAGCCCTTGTGTTGCGTTCAACAACCATGACGGCAGCTCCAAGAGCTACGACTACATTCGTGAGCACAACGAAGTGGTCAACCGGCTGGATTTCATCCCCAAGCGCGAAACCATCGAAACCAATCAGGCACCCGGCATGGTGCAGAGCATTCAGCTGCATGATGGCTCGGTTGTCAGCCTGGCCCGCGTCGACGAGCGCTATGACCCGACCGACAAAGGTGGCGCGCTGGCCCATATTGCCGACCATCAGGCGCGCGGCGAGATCGTTACCGGCCTGCTCTATGTGAATGAGCACGCCGAAGACCTGCATGAGCATCTCAACACGGTTGAGCAGCCGTTCAACAGCCTCGATGTTGCCGATCTGATGCCGGGTCCGCAGGTGCTGGCGTCAATCAACGCCTCGCTGCGCTAGCCGCCGTTAACGGCCCCATCCGCACTCACTGCGGTCGGGCCTTCATGCGCTGACGCAACTCGGCGCAGTGATCGGTGTTGTTGGCGCGCGGCGTGAACAACACGAAGTCGTAGCGATGCGGCGCGCTGCCAAGCGCCTCGTAATCGGTCGGCTTGGTCTTGCCTGCTTCAACCTCGATCTGAGCGATGGACAACAACGGTCCGACGACACCTTTGCCGTGTAGCACTGCCGGCACAGCCCAGTCTTTGCGAACATGACCATTACCGGCAATGAGTACGGCACCATCGATCGTGGCGGCCTGCTGCATGATGGCGGCCATCTGTCCATCGCGAGCCCGCTGCACCTGCAGCATCGGTTGCAAGGCCGCCAAAGGCATCAGATTGCAATGGCCGGCACGCAAGGTGCCAAGCATGGCTTCTCGGTTGCTCTCTGTCAGCGCCTTGTCCAGCCCCAGACGCGCTTTTTGCAGCCTCGAGTAGCCGCTCATTCCTTCTTGCCCTATCTGCCTGACCTGCGCGCGCTCGAAGGCCGCGCCAAACATGGGCATACGATACTGGCCGGCAGCACCGGCAATGGGCTGATAGAGCGTCCAGGCGGGCCAGCCCGAGGCCGACCAATTCAAGGCTTTGCCCAGTCGCGCCAGTTCATCGGTATCGGCTGCTTCGCCGCTCAGCCAGGTATTCAACAGATGCTGGCGAGTGGTTGGAATCATCTCCCAGACGATGGCGGGTGAGCGGCCGGCCTGCCCGAGAAAGTCAATGGCAGCGGCTTGCCATCGATGGTGGTCGGGATTGGTATGAATCTCGCCGATCATCACAAACCGGGCGCGGCGCAGTCGCTGTTGCAATTGCGACCAGACCGCTGCCTTGCGGGTTTCGCCATTCCACAGGGTGCCAACCAACGGATGGTCAACGAGATGCTGTGAGGTCCACGCGGCAGGCTCCAGAGCAACCCCTGGCGCCGCCATGACCTTGCCCCCCGAGCAGAGCGCAACCATCACCGTCACCAGCAAACCACAAGCCTTACCGCGCCATTGGCACTTGTCGAGCCAGGGAATAAAACAGGCTGGCGCTGATGATCTGGCAAAGTGTTCCCGGTTATCGTTCTGTAACTCACCCGGAGTTCTTGTCATGGCTTTCGTCCGATTGATTGTGCGCACCAGTGTGTTGGCCTTGGCCGTAGTTGCAGGGGCCTGTGCGTTAACCGATTCAAACGCTCGCCAGACCCCTTTTCAGGCCGAGACAGTAGCCCAGTTTGATCAACCCTGGGCGATGACCTTTCTGCCCGACGGTCGCTTGCTGGTGACCGAGAAGCCGGGGCGCCTGACATTGCTTGATCCGGCTCAAAACACCCAGGTGCGCGTTGATGGTGTGCCTGCGGTCAGCGTCGGTGGTCAGGGCGGGTTTGGCGATGTGGTGTTGCATCCGGCGTTTACGCAGAACCGGCTCGTCTACCTCAGCTATATCGTGGCCGACGCTGATGGCAAACGTGGCGCCGTCGTGGCTCGGGCGCAACTCGATACCGGCAACCCGCAAGCGCCAGCCCTCAAACAACTGGAAGAGCTCTGGCACCAGAGCCCCCGGGTCAGCGGCGGCGCGCACTTCAGTCATCGCATCGCCTTTGATGCCGAGGGTCATATGTTCGTCAGCTCCGGAGAGCGACGTCGTTATGAGGTCGCGCAGGATCTGACCAATAATCTGGGCAAGATTGTGCGCCTGACCGATACCGGCATGCCCGCGCCGGGCAACCCCTTCGCAGAGCAAGGCGGCGTGGCCGCGCAAATCTGGACGCTTGGCAACCGTAACCCGCTGGGTCTGGCGTTTGCCCCGGATGGACAACTCTGGGCCAATGAAATGGGGCCGGCTGGCGGCGACGAACTGAACGTGATCCGGCCTGGCGCCAACTACGGATACCCGTTGGTGTCCGATGGCGATCATTACGATGGTCGGCAGATTCCCGATCACAACACCAGCGACCTGTACGCGCGCCCGGCCCTGAGCTGGAACCCGGTCATTTCTCCTGCAGGACTGATCTTCTATACCGGCGAAATGTTTCCGCAATGGCAGGGCTCGGCCTTGATGGGCGGGCTGTCGTCGCGCGCGCTGGTACGCGTCACTTTGGACGGCGACAAAGCGGTGGAGGCAGACCGCTTTGATATGGGCGAACGTATTCGCGAGGTAGAACAAGGCCCCGACGGCGCGGTGTGGCTGCTCACCGACGGGCCGCAGGGCAAGCTGCTGAGACTCACACCGGACGGCAGCTAGCGTGAGCCGCTGACCGGCGTTTTGAATGCCGCCTTATTCGGCGCCTGCGTTAACGGTCTGTCGGAAGCGATCCATTGCCGTGACCCCGTCGAATGAATACGGAAAGGCCAGCGGCAGTTTCTCAATGCCGATATGCGCAAGTGCGAAGACTGGTCCGCTCTGGGCAAGCATGGCCGCACGCAAGTCATCGATTTCGTGCTCAGCACGAATTTCCAGGCCAGCTTCAAACCCGCAACCGCGGGCGACCGCCATCAGATCGGTTCTACCGGCCGTGGCGGTGGGCTGATCGCCGGTTTCGTAGTACGACTGATTGTCGAGCACGATGATGGCCAGGTTGGCTGGCGCCTGATTGGCAATCGTGGCCAGCGAGCCGAGCGCCATCAGGATTTCGCCATCACCGGCAAACAACACCACGCGTTTGTCCGGTTGTGCCAATGCCAAGCCGAGTGCAAACGGCGCGGCCTGACCCATGGCACCGATGAAGCAGAAATTGGCGGGATGATTGCCGGCGGCGCTTAAATCCCAGGTGGGTGAACCGAGACTGGAGACGGCCAACAGGTTGGCCGGGCGATCGGCCAGCAGTGTGCTGACGAGTTTTCGACGCTGGAGCATGGTTCAGCCCTCCCGGAACTGTTTGGCACCAATCATTTTCTGCGACAGCAGCACGGCACCGACTTGTCGGGTATTGAAGGCCAGCCGCGTGGCGGCCTCGACGGTGGCACCGACTTCATCTTGCCGGTCGGCGCGAAACACGCGTACATCCATGGCCTCAAGCACCTTCGGCGTGCCCTGACCCATCGGCATTTGCCAGGGCACGAATTCACCCCATTCCCCGCGCATCGAGACGATCAACACCATGGGCACTCTGCAAACTGCCGGTAACGCCAGCGCATTGATACAGTTGCCAACGCCGCTCGATTGCATCAGCAAAGCGCCCTTGCGCCCGCCGGCCCAGGCACCGCTGAGCACGCCGATACCGTCTTGCTCGGTCGTCAAGGGCACCACATGCATGTGCGGGTCAGCTTCGCAGCGCTTGATGAGGGGGGCATGGCCGGCATCGGGCACATGTGCCACCATCGTGATGTTTTCGCGCTGCAGCACGTCGAAGATATCGCGATGCCAGTCTATGGATGCGGATGGGTTCAAACGAGGCTCCGTTGGCATGGGTTCAGGGCTGACCGCCGGTTGATGGTGCTCTGGCGGCGGGCTACTTTCTCTGGCGGTGAGCTACTTTGATTGGCTGATGAAATTGATTGCCGCTGCGTTGACTTCGGTTGGATTGGAGGCGCTCAGAAAGTGTTGCCCCCCTTGCACGATCTCGAGCCGGGCATTGGCCGACTGCGTGAACATCTTGATTTCCTGCTCGGCGTTGGCTACCGAATACACCTGATCATCGGTGCCGTGCATCCAGAGCACCGGACATTTCACCCCATCGAGCCGTCCATGCAGACCGTCGCGATCACGCAGATTGATCGAACACATCCGCAGGCGTTTGCGGCCCGCGTCGCCGGCATAGTTCTTCTGGAACGTGGCATGCCAGAAGGTGCGTTCTTCATCGCTGACCCCCTCACCCAGACCGGCTGCCAGTACGGCGTCACAAAACTCCGTGGCCACGGTCCAGTCTTCATCGACACTGTCGGCCAATGCATCAATGGCTGGCGTGCAGAAGGCCACACCATCCCAGCAGCCCAGTTGCTGACTGCGGGCGCTTTCAAAATCCATGGAGGTGCCCAGAGGCATGATGCCTTGAATGGCTTGCGGCTCGAGCATCGCCATGCGGGCCGCTACCCAGCCGCCCTGCGAGGTGCCAAGGACAAATGCCTTGCTGATATTGAGCGCCTTGAGCACCTGCAGGTTGGCAATTGCCGTGTCCCAGTAGGTGAATTGCTCATAGGAAGAGCGCGTGGCGCCGTGACCATAAAGTTCAATGGCCAGCAGGTTTGCGGTTTGAGCCAGCCTGGTGTCGGCAAACTGTGGACGGTAAAGCTCGACTGAAGTGCCGAACGAGTTGACCATCACGAGTGTGGGCAATGCGGGATCGTACGGTTTACCGAACTTGTAACCGATGACGGAGTCGCCAAGGTGCGGGACGGTGATTGTCTGGACGTTGTTACTCATGTCATTGTCTCCTGCTGTTGTGGCTTCAGCACCATGTTTGCGAAGCAGTTTAGCAGTGATTCAGCGCATGAGTGTTTGGCCTGAGGTCAATCAGGTTGGCGCGTACGCGCTGCTTTTGTGGCCAGATAACGCGCCGTGCCGTCACGCCCCATGGCCACCGAACCCAGCGCCGCGCCGGCTTCATCACATACCACCGCAAAGCTGATTTCGACATAGAGTTTGCGGCCGTCCTGGTGCCGGGCCCGTGTGGTCCGCACTTGTGCGCCATGACTGGTCTGCCCGGACTGCATTGCGAGCCGGTAGCCATGCCAGTGCGCGGCGCGGAAGCGCTCATCGATGATCAGATCGAGGCTGGCGCCGAGCGCTTGCTGGGCGGAAAATCCGAACAGGGTTTCGGCACCGGTGTTCCACACCCGAATGATGCCGTCTCTATCGGCGAAGATCAGTGCGTCGGCGACCTGATCGACAATGTGCCGGTAGATTGCCGGCGAAACATTACTCGGCTGAGCCATGGCATACCTGTTATTGAGGGATGAATGACGCGTGCCTGCCCGGCACACCAATCGATGCGAACCAGATGTATCATATCAGTCCTGCATCGACACAGGCCGTCGTACCGGCATCGGTGCGCTCATCAACGGGAGGCATCATGTTCGATGAACTGGTTGTTGCCATTGATATCTGCGAGTTGGCTCAACTCAAGCGCAGCCTGGCTGTTGCCAGGAAAAATCTCGCCACTGACGGGCGCATCACTTTGTTGCATGTGATGCCCCCCTTACCTGGCTTCATTGCGTCCCAGATCGACCAGAAAGATCGCGTTCTGGCCTGGCAATCATCGCAGGCGGTGCTGGATAAGATCATTGCCAGTGAATCATTACCGGCCAATACGGTGGGCCGCCTTGAAGTCGGCAGTGTGTATCGCAAGCTGATAGAGGTCGCCGGCAACAATGAAGGCACCGCCATTATCATTGCCTCGCATACGCCCGGTGCCAGCAATGTCCTGATGGGTTCAGTGGCCGCGCAAGTCATCAAGCATGCGAAATGTTCGGTGCTGGTGGTCCGCGATCGTCAGCTGCCACTCAACGTTGGGTCTTGATGATCTCGTCCGACCACGCATGCGGCTCAAACAAGCTTTCAATCAGACTGGCCAGTGCCAGTACCCCACGGTCATCAAGATGGCAGCCGGTAATCTGCAAGCCGATTGGCCAGCCGTCGCGCGTCTTACCAATCGGCACCGATGCCGAGGGCAAACCGGTCAGGTTGGCCAGTGCCGAAAACGCTATCCAGGCTGTTGCCGGCACAGGTTGGCCATCGATGCTTGCGGGGCCATCCTGATCGATTGGGAAAGCGGGAGCCGCAGTGGTTGGCGTCAGCAGAAAGTCGTAGCGCTCAAAGAAGCGCCAGGTCTGGTTGACGATCCGCTTGCGTTCCATGATCGCAGCAGTGAACTCATCACCCGTCCATTCACGCGCCACCAGACTGCCCAGCCACCCTTGCAGCTCAAGCTCTTGTGATTCAGCCATTGCCTTCAAACCGGCACGATCAGTGTCCATTGCCACCAGCGTTTCAAACATCGCTTGCGTATGCCCGATATCGGGATGCTCATCCATTGGTGGCTGTTCGAGAATCCCGTTGAGCTGCCTGATGGCACCTGCGAAGGCTTTGCGCACCTCCGGATCGACAACCGCAAACCCCATGTCAACGCTGAATGCCACGCGCTTGCGCTGAATCTCCGCGCGCGCAGGCAGTTGCCAGCCACCCGATTCGACAGGGATTGAATAGCGATCTCTGGCCGTCGGCCCGGTCAGGACCGACAAGGCCAGCGCGGCATCAGCCGCGTTTCGAGTCAATGGGCCGATGTGCTCCAATGATTCCCAACTCGATACGCCGGGGTAGCGTTCATCCCTGCATCCCGGATACACGGGCACGCGCCCCCATGATGGTTTGATGCCGAACAGCCCGGTCAGCGAGGCCGGGATGCGCACCGAGCCCCCGCCGTCGCTTCCTAAGGCCAGCGGCACCATCCGAGTAAGGACCGCGGCTGCCGAACCGGCACTGGAACCACCGGGGGTGAGTTCGGTGTTCCAGGGGTTTCGAGTCGTTGGAAAAAGCGGATTGTGACCGACCGCGCCATAGCCAAACTCGGACGTATTGGTCTTGCCGACGATGATCGCGCCAGCCGCCCGCAAGCGCTCAACGACAACATCATCCTCCTCGGGCACGAAGTCGGCATACAAGCGTGAACCAAAGGTCGTGCGCAAACCGCGTGTGCAGATCAGATCCTTGATGGCCACCGGGACACCGGCCAGCGGACCGATATCCTCGCCGGCGGCCAGGCGGCGGTCGATCTCTGCGGCCTGCGCAAGCGCGCCCGCTTCATCCACGGTGCAAAACGCATGCAAACGGTCATTCAGGTGTGCGATTCGCCGCAGTGATGCCTGGATTAACGACAGTGCCGAGATCTCGCGCTGCGCGATAGCTCTCACCTGCGCGATCAAATCTGCGTTCAGGGCCGCATCGGCCTGTTCGTCGGTGGTGTTCTGCGTTGTCATGGTCTGATCTCTGCTCCTGGTCGCCACTATTGGCCGGGCATGAACACGTCAGCAATATGCGAGCCATTGCTGGCACGGCCATTCTGGTGTGCCAGCCAATGGGAGCTCGCACGCCAATGGTGCGCGCGCCGGATGCGCCGCCGTGCATTGGTGCAAAACGCGTGATACGAACGCGATTGCCGCTGGCACAGAATGTGCGATACCCCTGCGAAAAGGTCGACTTTCCTGGCCACTTACCAGTCACTTCATATCAGGGGAAAATTCATGACACGCGTTTCTATGCTGCGCAGATGCCTGCTCGCTTCATCGACGATGTTGGCTCTCGGAATGGGCAGCGTTCAGGCCGCTGACCCGATGGCAATCGGCATCTTGTTGCCAGGATCCAAATCTGACAAAGGCTGGATGGAATCCGGCTACGACGGCATTGTTGCGGCCAAGAAGGAATTTGGTGACAAGATCAAGGTTCAGATGATCGAGAACATCAGCAACGCCGACATGGAGCAGGCACTGACGAGTCTGGCCCAGAAGAACAAGATGGTTATCGGCATCGGCGGCCAAACCCAGGCCGCATTGATGAAGGTGGCCAAGAAATTCAAGAAGGTGAACTTTGCGGTCATTGGTGGCAATCGCGACGAATCCTTGCCCAACGTAAGCGGCTATGACGTGAAGCAGGCGCAAATAGCCTACGTGGTCGGCGCAGCGGCCGCCATGATGTCCAAGACCGGCGTCATCAGTTACGTCGGCGGCCTGGAAATTCCGCCTATCGTGAATACGGGTACCGAGTTTGGGAACGGCGCACGCGCGATCAATCCGGATATCAAAGTCATCGTCAACTACACGGGCGACTTCGACGATGTGGCCAAATCCAAGGAAGCAACGCTGGCCGCCATTGCTCAGGGTGCCGACCTGCACTATCACATTCTCAATCTGGGACTGCGCGGCATGGAGCAGGCAGCAAAGGACAAGGGCACTCATGTCATCGGCAGTTATACCGATCGTTGCGGCACAGACCCCTTGTATATGGCCTACAGCATTACCGGAGTGGGTTATCTGACCCAGTATGCGATCGAGCAAACGGTAGCCGGCACCTGGAAAGGCGGCTATAAGCCCTTTGGCCTTGCGATGGGGCCCAAGGCATCGGGAATCGCCGTGTGCGACAGCACACCGGAAATGATGGAAAAGCTGGAAGCGATTCAGAAGGATATTCTCGACGGCAAAATTGAAGTGCTCGAAGGTTGATGGACACAGCAACTCTTGTCGCGCCTGTCGCCAACGGGCTCGACAAGCCGACACCTTTACTGGCCCTGCAAGCGGTCAACAAGCGCTTCGGACAGTTGCAGGCGCTGGCTGATGTCACGCTCGATATCGCACCGGGAGAAATTCATTGCCTGCTTGGTGAGAACGGGGCCGGCAAGTCAACGCTGTGCAACCTGATTTTCGGCGTCTACCAGCCCGATGGCGGGCAAATGCTCTGGCAGGGTCAGCCGCACCAGCCGACCGGACCGGCCTCGGCGCTGGCCGATGGCATTGCGATGGTCCATCAGCATTTCAGTCTCGTGCCGGACATGACGGTCGTCGACAATCTCCTGCTCGGCCAGTCCAGCGGTGTGCTGCGCCGCAAGGCGGCTGCCGAGCGGGTAAGCGAACTGGCCCGCACCTACGGGCTGGCCATGGATCCATACGCACGGGTGCAGGACTTGTCGGTCGGCGAACGCCAGCGGATAGAAATCATCAAGTGTCTGATGCGCGACCCCAGGCTGGTCGTGCTCGATGAACCGACGGCAGTATTGCTGCCAGCCGAGATTGATGACTTGCTGCAAGTGTGTGTGCGCATGGTCAACAAGGGTTGTAGTGTCGTGTTGGTCACCCACAAACTGGCCGAAATACGTAAGGTTGCCCATCGGGTGACTGTCTTGCGCGGCGGTCGCGTTGTGGCCCGATCGGCCAACCCGAACGCTGACATGGATGATCTGGTCCGCGCCATGATTCAGCGCGACCTGATCGGATTGAATGCCGAAGCCGACAAGACTGCTGAGTCGACAAGCAATCTGTCGACGAATGAGCAAGATGCGCATGCAGACCCTGAATTGGAGCCGGCTGCAGCGGCGCCTGCCCGACGATTTGCCCTCAAAGATGAAGCCTTGCAGGTTGACGGTCTTACCGTGCGCGACGCCGAGAACGTAACCCGGCTGAACAAGGTTACGCTGGTGGTCAACCGTGGTGAGATCGTGGGGGTTGCCGGGGTTGAAGGCAATGGTCAGAGCGAACTGGCCGATGTCTTATCGGGTATGTCGCGTTGTTCCGAGGGCCGTTTTCACGTGTGCGGCCGTGACATGACCGAACAGACCCCCAAAGCGCTGACTCAGGCAGGTGTCGGCGTCATTCCTGAAGATCGCCATGCCGTCGCTTGCGTGACCGAGATGACGGTCGCCGAGAACATGATGCTCAATTGTCTGGATCGCTTCCGGCGCTTCGGACTGATCGACCGGGCATCCCTCAGCCGGTCAGCATCTGAATTAATGACGGCCTTTGATGTACGTGCCGCCGGGCCACACGCGCCATTCAGCAGCCTGTCGGGCGGCAATCAGCAAAAGGCAGTGCTGGCGCGGGAACTGTCCACGGCCGGGCTGGCCTTCCTGCTGGCCGCGCAACCGACCCGCGGGCTCGATGTAGGCGCAGTCGAATCAATCTATAAGCAGATTCGCGCTACCTGCGAGCGTGGCGTGGGCGTGCTGTTGATTTCATCTGAACTCGACGAATTGATCAGCGTTGCGCACCGGATTGTGGTGCTGTATCGCGGTCAGGTGGTCGGTGAGTGCAAGGCCGAGCCGCAAGCCAGAGAGAAGATTGGCGCGATGATGGCGGGTCAGGCGTGATTAACTCAGACGCACTTCCCGACAATCGATTGGCGCGCGTGCGCAGTTCGCCGCTCTGGCCCCGCCCGGTTGTCTGGATGTCGATCGCCGCTGTAGTCGTTGCCGGACTGGTCGGGGCGATGCTGGTCATTGCCATGGGCGTGCCACTCTCCGAAGCTGTTGCGGCATTTGCCGATGGCGCATGGGGTTCTTCCTATGCCATAGCGGCGTCCGTGCACAGAGCCCTCGCACTTGGCATGGTCGGGCTTGGCTTTGTCATCGCGCAGCGTGCCAATCTGACCAATGTTGGCGGCGAAGGGCAGATTGCCGTTGGCGGCATCGCCGCAACAGCCGTCAGCCTCTACGGCGGCGTCAGCGAACTGGCTGCGCCGTGGCCCTATCTGCTGCCCATGGTGGCGGCAATTCTGGCCGGCGGCTTGTGGGGCGCAATTGCCGGCGTCCTCAAGGCGAAAGCTGGCACCAACGAAGTCATCAGCACCTTGCTGATGTCCTTCATCGCGGTATGGATGGTGTATGGCGCCGTGCAGAGTGAATCATTGCTGCGCCAACCGATGACCAGCACCGCCACCTTGCCCGAATCTGCAGAAATTCCTGACAGCACCAAGCTGCCCTATTTGAATCCTGATGCCGATGCGCCCATTCACATCGGCTTGCTGATCGCGCTGGTTCTGGCGGCGGTCGTCGCGGTGGCATTGGACAAAACCATCTGGGGCATGCGTTTGCGAGCGATCGGTCTGAATCCGGTGGCCGCACGGCGGGCGGGAATGCGCATTATCCCGGTAGTGATCTTTGTCCTTTTTCTGGCGGGCGCGTTTGGCGGACTTGCCGGCGCTTTCATGTTGCAGGGTGAGCAAGGCAGTTTGAAAGCACAGTTTTCATCCGGCTATGGTTTTGACGGATTGGTCGTCGGCCTGCTCGCTCGCGGTTCGGTGCCTGGCGTAATCGCGGCGGCGATTCTTTTTGGCTTTTTGCGCTCGGGCGGTATCACCATGGAATTGCAGGCCGGCGTGCCCAGCGCACTTGTTCTGGTGATACAGGGCCTGATCATCTTGCTGCTGGCCGGATCATCGTTCTGGATTGATCGCAACAAAGGGGCAACACGATGACCGAAGAGTTGATTGCCGTCTTCATCGGCTCGAGCATTCGTCTGGCCATGCCGTTGATGTTGGCGGCAACGGGCGAACTGGTCAGCGAGAAAGCCGGCGTGCTGAACATGAGTATCGAGGGCATGATGCTCACCGGTGCGTTTGCCGGTGCGATGGCCTCATTTGCCAGTGGCAACCCGGTCATTGGTTTGTTGGTGGGCGTTCTTGCCGTCATACCGATCGCGCTGCTGCAGGCATGGCTGAGCATTACCTTACGGGCCAACCAGATTGTTACCGGCATTGGCATCAATATCCTGGTACTGGGCAGCACTACCATGGCCTATCGCGCCATTCTGGGGCGGCATTCCCGCACCGATATTCCAGGCCTCGACAAATGGGCGCCACCAGGTCTTGGGGAACTGGCGATCTATGGCGAGGCGGTATTCCGCCAGACCTGGTTGCTGTATGCCGGACTGGTGCTGATCGCCCTGTGCGCATGGACCTTGCAGAACACGGCGATCGGACTGGCCATCAGAGGCGTAGGCGCCGAGCCGCGCGCGGTTGACAAATCAGGCTGGTCGGTCAACCGGGTTCGTTATGCGGCCGTGCTTTTCGCCGGCGTCATGTCGGCGCTGGCAGGATGTTTCCTGTCGATTGGCGACATTCATACCTTCACCGAAGGCATGACGAACGGCGCGGGCTACCTGGCACTGGCAGCCGTGATATTCGGCAACTGGAAAATCGGCCGGATGGTATTTGCCTGCCTGTTCTTTGGAGCGGCCACTGCCCTGCAATTCCAGTTGCCAGCCATGGGCGTGCAAGTGCCCACCGCGCTGCTGATCATGTTGCCATACTTGCTGGCCTTGGTGGCAGTGGGTGGCCTGATGGGTCGCCAGACCGCTCCGCCCTATCTTAGCCGCGCCTTTGTGCGCTGAAACTGACTGCGGGAGACTGCTTTGAATGAATCCGATCCGTTGCGCCCGATAGGGTCGTCACGCTTTTCGAACTGGCGGGCCAGCCCCGAGCGCATTGACATGTCGGCGGTACCGCCGGCGCCCCGCCAGCTCACCCTGGCGAGCACGCCGCAACAAGTCACGCTGGACTTGAACCGCACCGTCCTGATGATCATTGATATGCAGAACGATTTCTGCGCGCCAGGCGGATGGGTTGACTCTCTGGGGGCCGATTACACGCCCGATCGAGCTCCGATAGACCCCCTGCAGCGTCTGCTGCCGGTCTGGCGTGACGCCGGTGCTCAGGTAATCTGGGTCAACTGGGGCAACCGCCCCGATCTGGCCAACATGCCGCCCAATCAGCATCACCTGTACAAGCCTGAAGGTAGCGGTGTCGGCCTGGGCGAGCCACTGCCAGGCAATGGAGCGCATGTGCTGGAAAAGGACAGTTGGGCTGCGGCAGTTGTCGACGAACTGCCCATCGATACGCGCGACATCTGCGTGGACAAGCATCGGATCAGCGGCTTCTGGGATACGCCGCTGGACTCCATTTTGCGCAACCTCGATACCAAAACAATCCTGTTTGCCGGCGTCAATACCGATCAATGTGTGATGTGCACACTGACCGACGCAAACTTTCTTGGCTATGGTTGTGTGTTGCTTGACGATTGCTGCGCAACGACGTCTCCGGACTTCTGTACCGAAGCCACCCTATGGAATGTGCGCAAATGCTTTGGTTTTGTCACCAGTTCAGACGAGGTCATCAGGCAGGTACAACAACAAGACTAGTCGTCTGCAAGACCCGACTGAATCTGGCTGATCAGCGCCAGCGCTTGCGCCGGCAAAGGCCCTTTCGCCACGGCCGCGACTGCCTGCTGCAACTCGGAAAGGGTGGCAATGCCAATCTCGGTAGTCGACAGCACGGGGCTCGATATTGCATAGCGCACGGCAAGTTCGGCAAGGTTGTTTGCAAAACCGGCTTCAACGACTGACGCAAACAAGCGAGCGCGCGCCACGTCGGTGGCATAGGTCGTGTCCGAGCCAATGGGCCTGACCTCTTGCATGCCCAGCGGATGCCGCCCATCGTGCCCTGACAACGCTCCGCCGGCAAGCACGCGAACACCGATGGAACCCACGCCGTGCGTTTCGGCCTTGTGCAACAACTGCCGAAAATCAACGGCCGGGTAATTAGGCGGCATGACCTGACCGGCAGAGGGTACGAGCAGGTTGTAGAAAATCTGCGCACTGTCGAAAGCGCCGCATGCCACCAGCTGATGCAAGGAGGTTACATCGCCGTTAGCGGTAAAGCCGAGAAAGCGGATCTTGCCCGCATCCCGAAGCGCCTGCAGCGCCGGGATGACCTCGTCCAGTACCTGGGCAACGGTGATGGTGCTGCCGCTGGTGCGAGCGCCGCGCACTGCCGTACTGCTCACGGTATTGTGCAACTGGAAAATGTCGACCTGGTCCATTTGCAGTCGTTGCAGGCTGGCCTCGAGAGAGCGATGAATGGCGCCGGCAATGTCAGCCATATCCGCTTCGCCCAGCGCGACCTTGGTGGCAACGACAGCACCATCCCTCTTGCCACGCAGCGCCCGGCCAAGGTTGGATTCGGAGACACCATTGCCGTAGCTGGCCGCCGTATCGAAGAAATTGATACCGTGCTCACGAGCCCATGCCACCGCGTTATCCTGATCGGCGGCCGAGCCTTTGGTCATCAATCCGCCGACCGCGCCACAGCCAAAGGTCAGCCGGGAAATTTCCAGACCGGTACGGCCAAAGCTGCGTGTTTCCATTCCTGATCTCCTGATTGTTGTCGTGGGTCGTGACCCGGCGGTCTGGCGGGCCCCCTCTGCCCCTGATAATACGTGCCACCAGCCCGCAACGCCGTGACCCCGCCGATCGGCAGCATCACGACATGGCAGCAATCAAACGCTTTCGGGCTTGCCAATTACTTCTGAGGTAGTCGGACACAAACACCCCATGGCGGTCAAAGTGCTTGCAAGGGCGACATCGATCGGTGTGCGTGGTTCGTGCCCGAGCAGGGCAAGCAAGCGCGAATTGTCCATGCGCACCGGGTGTTGCCAGAAGCGCTGAATCTCCATCGCCTCACGGGCGAAGCCGTTAAAGGGCCGCGCAAGCTTCATCAACCACCACGGAAACGGGTATTCACGTACCGACCGCCCCACAACCCGCCGAATGGCGTGGGTAAGCACAGTGCCGTCGACATCCCACAAACCCTCGAACTGCAGTCGTTCGAAGGGGCGCAACGCATGGTGCCGATCAAGCAATTGCACAAAGGATTCGGCCAGGTCGGGCAAATAGGCCCACGAATGCCCTACCCCCTTGCCCGGGTGTATCAAGCGCGTCACCGGCTTGTTCGGCGTGACCATCGCCTGCGCAAACCAGTTCCCGCCCGTATTCGGCCCAAAAAAATCGCCGGCGCGCAGAATCAGGCTTGGCACCGCCGGGGCCGCTTGCTCCAGCAACGCTTCCATGCGCACCCGCACGGCGCCTTTACGACCCCGCGGGTTCGATGGTGAATGCTCATCGAGCACCGGCGTGGTTGCCGGATCGAAGTTGTAAATCGTTCCCGGCAGCGCAATGCGGGCGCCCCCGGCGGCGCGGGCCGCAGCAATCGTATTTTCAAGCATCGGCAGCGCCAGTTGCTCCCAGTTCTGATAGCCCGGAGGATTGACCGCATGAACAATGGCCTGGACGCCGGCGGCGGCCTTGACGACATCCTCGCGTTGCATCACATCGCCGCAAAGCCAGAGCGGCCGGGGCCCGCCTGCAGGCCAGGCTGCATCCGCGCGGGCCGGATCGCGCACCAGCGCTTTGACAGTCCAGCCGCGACGCAGCGCGGCTCGGGTGATCTCACCGCCAATGCCGCCGGTGGCACCGAGGACCAGTAAGGTTTCAACTGCTTTCATGAGTAGGCTCCTTCGTTGACAATGGAGCGAATCATGATCTTGAATTGCCTATAAAGGAATTGCCAAAAACCTAGGTCCTGCTAGTATAAAAGTTATGAGCAAAACCTTGTCGTGGGACGATCAGCGCGCTTTTCTGGCCGTGCTTGAGCATGGCAGTCTGTCGGCCGCGGCCAGGGAATTAGGCGTCGCTCAGCCCACCGTACGCAGCCGGGTCGAGGCGCTGGAAACGGCCCTGGGCACGAGTCTGTTTACCCGCACCGCCAACGGCTTGATTCCTACCGAAAGCGCTCGCGCGCTCGGTGGCCCGGCCCGCGCGATGGCCCATGCCTCCGAATTATTTGTCCGATCGGCGTCAGCGCCGCCGGGAGAATTCGCCGGAACCGTAAGAGTCAGCGTGTCCGACTTTATCGGCATTGAGGTGATGCCGGCAATGCTGGCGCAAATTCGTCGCACCCGGCCACACATATCGATCGAGCTGGTGCTGAGCAACAGTCCGGCTGACATCCCCGGCCAGGAAGTCGATATTGCGGTGCGCATGAGTCCATTGCGTCAGGGGTCATTGGTTGCCCGCAAGGTCGGCTCGATTCCATTGGGCTTTTTCGCCAGCACCGACTATGTCGCGGCCCACGGTTTGCCG
>CAXBNM010000029.1:0-21071 GCA_963976885.1 uncultured Burkholderiaceae bacterium | reverse complement strand
CGTCACGGCTGCTCGGTCGCGCGGAAGTTCAGCAACTCATCGATCATGCCGCGCAGTTTGCCGGCAAGCTGGTCGAAGAGGTGGTGCCCAAGATTGTCCCGATTGCACGCTTGCAGCGCATTTTGCAGAACCTGTTGACCGAAGGCGTACACATCCGCGACATGCGCACGGTGCTCGAGGCACTGGCCGAATTTGGCCCGTTGACCGAGGACACCGATGCCTTGACCAACGCGGTGCGGCGAGCGTTGGCCCCTTCGCTGGTGCAACAGATTTACGGTCCGGCGCGCGAACTGAATGTCATCGCGATGGATCCTGAACTCGAACAGTTGATGATCCAGGCGCTGAGTGGTGGCGACAGCGGTGCCATCGAGCCGGGCATCGCCGAATTCTTCGCCGACAGTGCCGCCAAGGCCGCCAATGAGCAGGAGGAGGCCGGTGTTGCCGCCTGCCTGCTGGTGCCCGACGCGATTCGCACCGAGGTGGCAAAAATGGTGCGCAAGAGCGCGCAACGCTTGCGTGTGCTCAGCCACAGTGAAATTCCTGAAACCCACAGCATCCGGATAGGCCGGATTATTGGAGCATCCCAATGAACGCACGACAGTTTACGGCGCCAACCGCGCGTGAAGCGATGGCGCTCGCCCGCAAGGCGCTCGGGCCGGATGCGGTGATTCTCAATAATCGGAAGACACCGCAAGGCATCTGCGTAACCGCCATGCTGGAGTCGGACTTGCTGGGTCTGGGTGTGGATAAGCACCGCGAGGTGGCAACGGCAGACTCTGGTGTCGAGCCGCGCGATTATCAGCCGCGCGAAGCGGCCGGTTTCGCACCGGCCGAACCGGCCGAGCCCGTCAAGCCGCCGCCGGCTGCAGCACCGGCTGAGCCGGCCCCCGTGGCCCAGGCCCCGGCGGCGCCGATGAGTACCTTGAGTTTCGAGCGTTTTGCCAATGATCGCCGTTCGCGCCGGCAGGCCGCACCAGAGCCGACCACGGTTGAGCCTCGTGACGCCGCGCCGGCAGCCCCAAGACCGGAGCAGTTTGTCGCGCCGACCGAATCGCTGCGCGCTGATGCGTTCAGTCCGGCGCAGCCTGAGCGGGCTGCTGCGCCGGCCCGACCCTCCTGGCAAACGGGTGTTGAGCCGGTTGTGCCGGCTTCCAGGATTGCTCAATCTGCGCCCCCGGCCAATGTGGCGGCGGCCAGTCACGGTGGCGCCGGCGCAGAGACCGCCAGCGAACTGATGGCGATGGCCGCCGAGCTGCGCCAGATGCGCAGCTTCATCAGTCAGCAGTTCAGCGCCTTGTCCTGGGTCGATGGCGTGCGTCGCACACCGGGGCAGGCGCAGGTTCTGCGGCGCCTGCTACAGGCCGGATTCTCGTCGCAACTGGCCCGCTCGCTGGTCGGTCATTTGCCGGCCTCGCTGAGTGGGCCGCCGGCCGATCAGTGGTTGGCGCAGGCCCTGGTGAAGAACCTGGCGGCTCCGGCCTGGTCGGACGGCATCATCGACGCCGGTGGCGTCTTCGCACTGGTGGGGCCGACCGGCGTTGGCAAGACAACCTCGGTGGCGAAGATTGCCGCCCGTTGCGCGCTCGATCATGGCGTCGATCAGGTTGGCCTGATCACGGCCGATGCGTATCGGGTTGGCGCGCAGGATCAATTGCGCCGCTTTGGCGCCATGATCGGCATAACCGTCCATACCGCGCACGATTCGCAAAGCTTGCACGGATTGCTCAGCTTGCTGCAGGACAAGCGTACGGTACTGATCGACACTGCGGGTCTGGGCCAGCGTGATGAGCGGGTCTCGGCTTTGCTCGAGGCTGTTTCGCAAGGACCGATTCAGCGCCTGCTGGTGCTCAGTGCGGCCGCCCAGATCGAATCCATGCGGGAGGCCATGGAGGCCTACCGTGGCAATGATTGCGCGGGCGTGTTGCTGACCAAGATCGACGAGGCTTGCCGGCTTGGCGGGGCCCTCGATACCTTGATTCGCTTCCGGCTGCCGCTGCTGGCGGTAGCCAACGGCCAGCGCGTGCCGGAGGACTGGCAGGAAGCCAGACCGGAAGAGCTGGTCGCCAAGGCGTTCGAAAACATCGACAGTGACGAAGCGGGTCTGCCTGATATCGATCTGACCATGCTGATGCAGCGGATTGATGCCAACCCGGGCAGCAGTGGCGCACCGGCAATGGTGCAAGCTGTTTCTGCAGGAGGCTGGTGATGTTCGGTCCCGGATGTAGTCAGGCTGAAGGTCTCAAGCAGTGGTTCCGACCGGTGCCGGCAGCGCGCTTCGAGGTGTTGAGTCTCGACAGTGATGCCGCGGCGATTGAGTTGGCCGATCTGATCAATCTGACGGCCGCCAGACTCAGTCTCAGACTCGGATGGGAAGATCCGTCCGGGCTGTTGGCAGGGCGTGCGCCAGTGGGGGCGACTGAGCCGGGTGCGGATCGGGTGCGCCGATGACCGTGGTCTGGGCCGACCAGGCCGGGCAACGTGATCGCTGTGAAGAAAATCTGGCCACGACTGCCAGGCGCTTTCTGGGCTTGTCGCTCAACTTTCTTCGGGCGCCGCAGGCGTGGCATGACGCCACCCGCACACTCGATGCCGATTCCGAGTCGACCCCGGTGTTCATGCGGCCTCTGGCCGATCTGGTGCGAAATCGATTCGGCGCGTTGCCGATCGCCGCACCTGCCTATCCGAACTAACAGGAGGTCCCGTGACCATGTATACCGCGCAAGGAACGCTCGATCGGGACGCCGCTGTAGACCGATACGCGCCGATGGTAAAGCGGGTGGCCAATCAACTGGCGGGCCGCTTGCCGGCCAATGTTGATATTGGCGATCTGATTCAGGCCGGAATGATCGGCCTGATGGACGCGATGACTCGCTTTGACGAGAACGGGGGCGCCCAGTTCGAGACCTTTGCCACCCAGCGGGTGCGCGGGGCCATGCTGGACGAGTTGCGCGGCTCGGACTGGATGCCGCGATCAGCGCGGCGCGCCCAGCGCACCATTGAGCAGCACATCAACGCTCTCGAGCAGAAGTTGCAGCGGGCGCCCACCGAGCAGGAAATTGCTCAGGATATGGGCATGGATCTGGCCACCTACCAGAAAATGCTCGGTGACGCCCGTGGTGCTCAGTTGATGTATATCGATGATCTGGGCGGGCGCGACAGCGAAGAAGGTTTCCTGGAGCGGCATGCACCAGAGGAGCCGACAAGCTTGCTGGAAATTCTCAAGAGCAGCGAGTTTCGGGACGAACTGATCAAAGCCGTTGGCCAGTTGCCCGAGCGGGAACAACTCGTGATGGCCATGTACTACGAGCAGGATCTGAACTTGAAAGAGATCGGTGAAGTCCTGGGCGTAACGGAATCCCGCGTCTCGCAATTGCACAGTCAGGCGGTGTCACGACTGCGGGGCGCGCTGAAAGACTTCACCTGAAGGCGACGGCCACGACTGATAGCTCCCGGCCGGGAGCTTTTGGCGTTGGCATTGGCGGCAGGGTCAGGCTTGCTGCTGGAGACAAGACAATGCAATGCGAGGCTTGAGTCGCGGCGGGCTGGCGAGAAGCGGTGCCTGGTCGGGTGTACTCAGGCTGACAGCGAGCGGCGACTGATACTGGCGGGCAGGGCGCCAAGACCGGTGGCTGGCAAATTGCCCTGATAGACCTGGTTGTTCAGATTGAAGATTTCGAGCCCACGCTGAACGCGCGCCATGGCCTTGGCCAGCTGCTGCGAGTAAACCCCGAGCAATACCTGGGCTTGTTGCAAAGCCTGGCGGTCGATGCTTTTCTGATCACGGACTTCCTGCGCAAGATTATCGAGTTTGATACTGAGCGCGGTCAGCATTTTCTCGACCATCTCGGGGTCTGCGGCCGGCAAGCGGATGATCTGGCTGTTCAGCTCGCTGATCAGTGCGTCGATGGCATTCAAATCGGTGTTCTGCATTACTTCCGGCTATCGGGCTTGGGCGGATCGGTCGGGTCTTTGGCACCGTGTTCCTTGGCCACTTCAACGTCCTGGCGAGAGATCGTCTCGAGCAACGAAGCCGCTTCGGTAATCATCTTGTCGGCGATTTCGTTCGGGTTGACCCGAAATTCACCTTCTTCAATGGCCCGGCGAATTTCCATTACCCGCTCGGCACGAACATCGGGTTGTGCCTCGACGGACTCTTTCAACCGACCAGCTTCCGACAATTCAATCTTGTCGGTTTGATCGACCGGTGAAACGGGGGCCGCAGAGCTATTGCCCGGCCTGACCTCGGCCGCGGGGACCGTGTCTAATTTGATTGCCTCTGTCGAGGGACCGATTTTCATGATTCTCTCCATCAAGAGATTCAGGTTGTGATGAACTGATTATCGGCCGGTTCTTCGAAAACCTTAGGGCGCCAAACCAGCGAAAAGCCAACTATTTTTACCTGCCGACACCTTTTACATGGAAATCTCTACCGTTCGTCCATGGAGTTGCCCGACGATTACTTTTCCCGCGTCCGTTCTGACCCGCAGCGGCTGACCGTCGCTGCCCTGGCCCATGGCCGAGCCGTTGACCACGACACTGAAACCCCTTCCCTTGATTTCGACCCGAATCGGATCACCGGGGGAGACGGTCGGTTCAGTGCGAACGTGATAACTCATCAGTGGCTGACCGGCCCGGATGTTGCGCGCCATCATCTGGCCGTCGATCGACATCGGATCGGTGATCGGTTTGCCGTTCAGCCGGGTCAGCTCCATTTCGCGTAGTTCAACATCATTGGCGCTGAGCGAGGCGCGGGCCCGCATCGCGCGGGTAGCAACCAGTACCTCACCGAAGATCCGCACCTCCATGGGCATTGCAATGGTCCAGTTGGCACCGGCCAGGCAGCGCACGCCAATTCGGGTGCGTCCCCACAGCCGGGTGCCGCGGGGCAGAAAAGGCTGGATCTTGCGGCACGGCGCCAGTTTGGTACCGGAGGGTAGTTGGCCGAACGTTATTTCGGCGCGATGCCGGTCGCCAATCTGCTCGCGAACAAATGATTCCAATGCATCCTGACCGGCCGCTTCGCGCGTACCGCTCTGGTCTGCGGCAGCGGTCGCGACGCCGCTGAGCAGAAACAGTCCGAATGCCAGCAGCGCGTGGACGAAGGGGGAAGGTAGCTTTTTCATGCCGTAAGCATAGCCGTACGCTGTCTATGCACGGGTCTGAACAGCATGGTCAACATACCGCTTTTTGGTGCTTAAGTTTTCGGAACTGCTGTCACGATGACGCTGTTCATTCACCACCGGCATTTGCAATGCTCGACAAGCTGACAGCTCGAATCGATTTTCACGGCAAGGCGCTGACACTGCGTGCAGATCGGCAGCAGGTTCTGTCGAGCAATATCGCCAATGCCGATACGCCAGGTTTCAAAGCGCGCGATTTCGAATTCTCCGAGGCGCTGGCCGAACAGACCGGGGCCCAGCAAGGGATGCGTTTGCATGCCTCGAAAGTGTCGACCACGAACGCCCGCCATTTGCCGGGCGCGGCGACCGATACGAGTGGCGCAAGTCTGACGACGCTTAAGTTTCGCAGCGCAGACCAGGCCTCGCTCGACGGCAACACGGTCAATCTGGACATGGAAAGGGCAAGTTTTGCGGACAACTCGATGCGCTATGAAGCCTCATTACGCTTTATTAACGGCAGCGTGCGCAATATCTTGAGCGCCATCCGCGGTGAATGACATTGAACCCAAGGCTGAGTGGCGCTTCAGCCATGAGTAAGGACACTCATTATGGCTCTTGATCGAATTTTCTCCATCGCTGGCAGCGCGATGAATGCGCAAAGCCAACGCCTGAACGTGGTCGCCTCCAATCTGGCCAACGCGGACAGTGTGGCAGGGCCGGACGGCAAACCGTATCAGGCGCGGCAGGTGGTGTTTACTGCCCAGGCCGAGGGTAATACGCCGGCGGGTGTCGCCGTGACCGATATCGTCGAGAGCGAGATACCGGGCAAGCGGCAATACGACCCGAAGCATCCGATGGCGGACGAGCAAGGCTTCATAACGACCAGCAACGTCAATCCGGTCGAAGAGATGGTGAACATGATCTCGGCCTCCCGTTCTTATCAGAACAACATCGAAGTAATGAACACCGCGCAGCAACTGATGCTCAAGACCCTGCAGATGGGGCAGTAACGACTCAAGCGGTAACCGATGAGGCTGCCGCTTGCCTTGTGTGACTAAGAGGTTAACGAAATGGCTATAGACAGCACGACCCAGAGCGGCGCCGCGAGCAGCACTGCCGGCCTGTGGGGCAGCAATATCCAACAGGCTCCTTCCGATACATCGAACGCTGCCTTTTTTGCCGATCTGCTCAATGCCAGCAAGGTCGAGCAGACGGACGAGGTAATCACGGCTGACTCGTTGTCAGCCGAGGCGGCTGACGCGGAGTCTACCGAGGATCAGTTTCTGACCTTGTTGCTGGCCCAGATGAACAATCAGGATCCGCTGAACCCGCTTGAAAATGCCGAGGTCACCTCTCAGCTCGCCCAGATCAGTACCGTGAGCGGCATCGAATCAATGAACAAGACGATGACCGCCTTGCTTGAGCGTTTCCAGTCATCAAACCCGGTTGATGCCGCGGCCATGATCGACCGCAAGGTGTTGGTCTCGGGTGATCGACTGACGCTGCCGGAATCGCTGGACGGCAAAGTGCAGGCGGGCGCTGAACTGAAAACGTCGGCCACCGAGGTCGCCGTGCAGATCTTCGGCGCTGATGGACAACCGGTACGCGAAATGACGCTTGGTCCGCAGGCCGCTGGCACGGTGACCTTTGAGTGGGATGGTCTGGACGCCGACGGTGACGAATTGGCCGCTGGTAACTATACCTTCCAGGTGGTCGGCCAGACCAGTGCCGGCCTGCAAGTTGCCGCGCCACTGATTGCCGACAAAGTAACCGGTATTACCCGCTCAGGCGAGAACCTCAGTTATCGCCTGGCCAACGGAACAACGGTAACGGCCGACAACGTCAACGGTGTTCTCTGATCTGTCTGCAGTCCTTGCATAGTAGTAGTCGCTTTATTCATTGGGAGTATTTACATGGGTTTTCAACACGGCTTGAGCGGGCTTAACGCTTCATCGCGCAATCTGGATGTGATTGGGCATAACGTGGCCAACGCCAATACCGTCGGGGCCAAGTCCTCGCGGGCCGAGTTCTCGGACGCGTATTCGACCGCCATCGGTACTTCCGGCTTTACCGGGCTCGGGGTCAATGTCGACGAAGTGACACAGCAGTTCTCGCAGGGCGATCTGGTTTCTACCTCGAATCCGCTGGATCTGGCTGTCAATGGCAGCGGCTTTTTCCGAACCACGGCACCATCGGGTGAGACTACTTTCACTCGCAACGGTCAGTTCCAGCTCAATAACGATGGCTACATCGTCAACTCTGCCGGGGACCAGTTGACGGGTTATCAGGTTGACCCGGCCGGAGAAGTCGTGCCCGCCGCACCGTCGCCATTGCGAATCTCGATGGCTGATATGGAGCCGAGCATGACCACCGAGTTGCGGGCCGTACTCAACCTCGATACCCGCGAAGAAGTTCCCACTGCCGCGTTCGATGTGCTTGATCCGCGAAGCTACAACGCAGCAACCTCGCTCGATGTGTTTGACGAGCAGGGACGTAATACCACGCTGGCGATGTACTTCACCAAGACGGCACCGAACGAATGGGACGTCTATGCCACGGCGGATGGTGCGCAGATTGGCGCCGCGCCGGTCGGCTCGCTGACCTTCGGCACCGATGGCCGTATTGATGAAGCTGCCACGACGATGCCATTCACGATTACCGTGCCCAATGCCTCCGGTCCGGCTATCGACGTTGAGGCCGACCTGTCCGAGGTTGTTCAGTTCGGCTCGGCGTTCGGCGTCAACGAGTTGAGTCAGGACGGTTTCACCACCGGTCGCCTGAGCGGCTTCGGCATCGAAAACGATGGTCAGATCGTCGCGCGCTACACGAACGGGGAAACCCGTTCCCAGGGCCAGATTGCGCTCGCCAACTTCGCCAACCCTCAAGGGCTGGTAGCGGTTGGTGGTAATGCCTGGGTCGAGACTTCACAGTCGGGGCCGCCAGCGGTCGGTGCGCCGCAGACTGCGTCGCTGGGTGCCATTGAATCGGGCCGTCTGGAGCAGTCCAACGTGGATCTGACCGGTGAGTTGGTCAACATGATTCTCGCGCAACGCTCGTATCAGGCCAACGCCCAGACGGTGAAGGCTCAGGATCAGATCCTGCAAACCATCGTGAACCTGCGTTAAGACTGATGAAAGTCTTGCTTGATGCTTTGTACTCAGTCTCGGGAGTCAGACCATGGACCGCATGATCTACACGGCAATGACCGGCGCCAAGGCGATGGAGCAGCGTCAGCATGCGCTGAGCAACAATCTCGCCAACGCCAGCACCAACGGATTCAAGGCCGATGTCGAGGCCTTCCGGGCGGTGCCGCTGATCGCTGAAGGGGCGGCGACGACCCGGGTGTTCGCGGTCGAGGCTACCGCCGGCTTTGACACGGCGGTCGGGCCGATTCGTCAAACCGACTCGCCGCTGGACGTGGCGATTCGGTCCGAAGGGTTTTTTGCGGTGCAAGGCCCTGACGGAGAAGAGCTCTACACCCGCAACGGTGCATTTGTCATTGGTTCGGACGGCATGCTGCAAACCGCCGACGGCCGTCAGGTGCTTGGCGACGGCGGCCCGATCAACGTCCCCGACGGGGCCACTGTTGTCATTGGCAGCGATGGCTCGGTCGGCGCGCAGGTCGGCCAGGAGCCGCCGATTGCCGTGGGGCGATTCAAAATGGTGAATCCACCGGCCGACGAGATGACCAAGATCGGTCACGGCATGTTCAAGATGATCAACGGTGAGCCGGCGCCGGTCGATGAGCAGGTAACCGTGGTGGGAGGGGCGCTCGAAGGCAGCAATGTCAATGTGGTTGAAGCGATGGTCGGCATGATTGCCGTGTCGCGTCAGTTTGAAATGCAGATGCGGATGATTCAGAACGCGGAAAGCAATGATTCACGGGCCACGACGATTCTGTCGCGTAACGGCTAAGTAGTACCAATCGGAGATTCAAGATGTTCAGATCCCTGTGGATCGCGAAAACCGGGCTTGATGCGCAGCAGACGCAGCTCGATGCCATTTCGCACAACCTGGCCAACGTGGCAACCAACGGCTTCAAGCGCGCCCATGCGCAGTTTGAAGATCTGCTCTATCAGAACATTCGTCAGGTGGGCGGGATGACGACGGCGCAGACCGAGTTGCCAACCGGTCTGCAACTCGGTACCGGGGTTCGACCGGTTGCCACCAGCCGGATTTTTTCGCAAGGCAACTTGCAGGAATCGGGCAATCAGCTGGACATGGCCATCAGTGGGAACGGTTTCTTTCCGGTGCAGTTGCCGGACGGTGAGGTTGCCTATACCCGCGATGGCTCTTTTCGTATTGATGCATCGGGTCAGGTCGTCAATCCGAACGGCTATCCGCTGAACCCACAGATCTTCGTGCCTATGGACGCGCAAAGCGTCACCATCGGCAAGGACGGCATTGTCACCGCTCAAGTCGTCGGCAACCCGGCCCCGGTCTCGCTGGGACAGGTGCAACTGGCCACTTTTGTAAACCCGGCTGGCCTGGATCCGAAGGGCCAGAACCTGTTTCATGAAACTGCCGCCTCTGGTGTTCCGACGCAAAGCGATCCAGGTGTGGCCGGTGCTGGGACCATCAATCAGGGCTATGTGGAGACCTCGAATGTGAACGTGGTTGAAGAGCTGGTGGCGATGATTCAAACGCAACGAGCCTATGAAATCAACTCCAAGGCCATCTCGACCAGCGATCAGATGCTGGCCCGACTGAGTCAGCTTTAATGCACGCCGGCGCAATTAGGAGGGTTGGCATGAATCAAACCCTGTCTGCATGGCAACCGGTCCGCTGGTTGTTGCTTGCTATCTGGCTGCTGTCGAGCGCCTGCACGTCAATGAACCCGTCGGTGGATGTTGGGCCGACGCGGACGATGCGTCCGGCACCTTCAGAGATTGTGGCGCCTCCGCCGCCTCAAAACGGTGCGATTTACTCGAACAACAATTTTCGGCCCTTGTTCGAAAACCGGCGGGCGCGCCACCCTGGCGACATTCTGCTGGTCAAGATTGCCGAGAAAACTTCAGCGAGCCAGAGTTCGAACAGCACGATCAATCGCAACTCCACGTTGAACGGTTCCATTACGGGCTTGCCCTTTTTGTCCTCGAGCAGTCTGCTTCGCGCCAAGATGAGCGGCACCTCGCAGAATCAATTCCAGGGCGAGGGCGAGGCGGGCAGCGACAACGTCTTCTCGGGCGATATCACTGTGACCGTGCTTGAGGTGCTGGGCAACGGCAATCTGGTCGTGGCCGGTGAGAAGCAGGTCGGTCTGAACGGCAACGTCGATATTCTGCGTTTTTCCGGCGTGGTCAGTCCGGATACGATCAATCCGACCAATGAGGTGACCTCCACCATGGTGGCTGATGCACGCCTGGACTTCAGCGGCCGTGGCCCGGTTGATGAATCGCAGGTCATGGGCTGGCTATCACGTTTCTTCCTTTCCTTCCTGCCAATCTGAGTTCCTGATGAGCAAATTGATGCAATGGTTTCGGGCGCTGCCGGTGGTGAGTCTGCTGGTGATGGCGCTGCTGGCTCAGCCCGCGGCAGCCGAGCGCATCAAGCAACTGGCAACGGTGCAAGGCGTGCGTAGCAACCAGTTGCTGGGCTACGGCATCATCGTTGGCCTGGATGGCAGCGGTGACCAGACCACGCAGGCGCCGTTCACCTCGCAGAGCGTGAACTCGATGCTCGCGCAGATGGGGGTGCAATTGCCTGCCGGCGTGACGCCGCAGCTCAAGAATACGGCGGCCGTGATGGTGACCGCCGAGTTGCCGCCCTATGCGCGCCCGGGTCAACCCATCGATGTCACGGTGTCGTCGCTCGGTAATGCCAAAAGCCTGCGCGGTGGCACCTTGCTGCTGACGCCGCTGCGTGGTGCCGACGGCCAGGTCTACGCCGTTGCGCAGGGCAATGTCGTGGTGGGTGGGGCCGGCGCCTCGGCCGGCGGCAGTTCGGTGCAGATCAATCATCTCAGCGCCGGTCGGGTGCCCGGTGGCGCAACCGTTGAGCGCGCCGTGCCCAACACCGCGCTGGAAGAAGACGTCATTCATCTAGAGATGAAGCAAACCGATTTTTCAACTGTCCGGGCAGTTGTCGAAGCCATCAACAAGCAGATTCCGACCATGGACGGCCTGCCGCCTGCAGAAGCGCTGGATGCGCGGGTGATTCGTCTGCAGATGCCGGCCGATCCGTCGCGACGCGTGGCGTTTCTGGCCGAGGTCGAGAATCTGGATGTGGCCTCTGTGCGACCGATGGCGCGAGTCATCATCAATGCCCGAACCGGTTCGGTGGTCATGACCCAGGCGGTCGAATTGACCGCCTCGGCGGTCGCTCACGGCAATTTGTCGGTAACGATTGCTAACGATCCGCAAGTCAGTCAGCCAGCACCTTTCTCTCAAGGCCAGACCGTCGTTGCCGATAACGCTGATATCTCAATTGAACAGGATGGAGGCGCGCTGATGTTGATGGAGGGATCGGCCCAACTGGCAGACGTGGTCAAGGCGCTCAATGCGCTTGGCGCGACCTCGCAAGATCTGATTGCGATTCTGCAGGCGCTGAAGGCGGCCGGTTCTCTGAAGGCTGAGCTGGAGGTCATCTGATGGATTCGGCAGGCCTCAACGTTGACTCTCGCAGTCTGGACAAGCTGCGCCGTGAGGCCGGCGAGAATCCGCGTGCTGCCGCCAAGGAGGCGGCCGAGCAGTTTGAAGCCTTGTTCATGCGCCAGTTGCTCAAAACGATGCGGGCCTCGATTCCGAGTGGTGGGTTTACCGACTCGGCGGGCGAAAAAATGGCCCAGGAGATGCTTGACGACCACCTCACCACATCAATGGTCGGCCGCCCTGGTGGTTTGAGCGAAACGCTGGCCCGGCATATGTCGCGCTATCTGCCCGGCGGTGAGAAGCCCGAGGTGGTGGGCGCTGCCAATGCCGCCACGGCAGCCTCCACTGCGGCCGCCACGGCCGCACCCTCGTTACGTTCATACCGCCCAACCGAACGTCTGTCTGCACAACAGACATCCGCAGTGCGGCCTTCGGCTACCGTGAACTTTGATTCCTCCGGCTCTCCCGATTTGCCCGGTGAAGGCATTTCGTTTGGAGGCTTGCCGGCCCAGTTGCTTGAATCACTGGCCTCGGCGCCTGCTGTCAACCCGACAACCGTGCAAGGGCGCTTCGTGAATCGACTTTGGCCGCACGCCGAAGCTGCCGAGCAGGCAACCGGGGTGCCGGCGGCATTCGTGCTTGGCCAGGCGGCGCTTGAATCGGGCTGGGGCAAGGGGGAAATGCGCTTGCCCGACGGGCGCTCGGCGCACAACCTGTTTGGTATCAAGGCGGGCAGTTCCTGGAAGGGGGCAACCGTCGATGTCGCGACGACAGAATATATCGATGGCAAGAAGACTCGCCAGATCGAACGCTTTCGAGCCTATGAATCCTACGAGGCGTCATTCAATGACTGGATCGGGCTGATGACCAGCCATCCACGCTACCAGAACGTATTGCGCCAATCAGCGACACCGGAAGCGTTTGCGCGCGGCTTGCAGGATGCCGGCTACGCCACCGATCCCCGGTATGCGGACAAATTGCATCAGGTGATCGAGCAGACGATCCGCTTGCAAAAGGAATTGGCATGATTTTCGGAGAGTTGTCATGGGTGTAATGGATATCGGTCAGTCGGCATTGAATGCCGCCTATACCCGACTGCAGACGACAAGTCAGAACATTGCCAATGCTTCCACGCCGGGTTATTCGCGTCAGGAAGTCAACAGTGCGGCGTTGTCCGGGCAACTGGGCCCCGGGGGCTTCATTGGCGGCGGTGTCGAAATCACCGCCATCGAGCGGCAATACAACGAATTCGTGACCCGCGAGCTGGACGCTGCGCGCTCGGCGAACGCGGCCGATCAGACGCGTGCGACCGCGCTCAGTCGTCTCGATCAGCTTTTCTCTGACAGCGAGAATGGCATTGGTGCACGTTACGATGCCTTCAATGCGGGCCTGGCCGACATGGTCAATCAACCCTTCGATGAAGCGTCGCGTTCGGTGGCCTTGCAACGGGCCCGAGAGCTGGCCAATGTAGTCGGTGGCAACAGCCAGAAGCTTGAAACCATTGCTACCGACACGCATCAGCAGGCGAGTGAGGCGGCCGATCAGGTCAACGCCCGGCTGACGGAGCTGGCCGCACTGAACGGGCAGATCGCCGGCATGGGCGACGGACTCAACAACAAGAACACCTTGCTTGACCGGCGCGATGCGCTGATTGGCGAAATTGGTGAATCGATCAAGGCCTCAGCGCACCTGAACAGCAACGGTACGGTGTCCTTGTTCGCCAGCACCGGTGATGCGCTGGTGCTGGCCGAGAAAGCGGGCAAACTTTCGGTCGAGCCCGATGAGCGCGACCCAGGTCGCATTCGCCTGAATCTGCAGACCGAAGGGGGCAATCTGCCTCTGGACGATGAGCATATTGCCGGTGGCCAATTGGCCGGCCTGATCAGTTTCTACAATGAAGATCTGCGCGATGCCAGTGCCCGACTCGGGCAGATGGCTGGCGCATTGACGCAGGCCTATAACGACCAGCAGGCGGCCGGTCTTGATGCCGATCACCAGCCCGGTGCGGCCTTGTTCGCACTCGGTTCGCCCATCGTGCAAAGCGCCAGCGCAAACACCGGCACTGCCGGCTTCTCGGTGGAGCTGGCCGACGGGTCGGCATTGAAAGCTTCCGATTACTCGATTCAGATGACTGGCGGCGCGATGACATTGACGCGCCTGTCCGACGGCCAGCAAACCGATCTGGCCGGCCTGCCACAAACCATCGACGGTCTGACCTTCAATCTCGATAGTGGTGCGATGGCCGAGGGTGACTTCATCTCGGTGCGGGCCGGCACCGCCTTTGCGAACGGTTTCGAAGTCGCCCTGCAGTCCACCAATCAGTGGGCTAATGCCTCGCCAGTCATTCCGGTGGCAGGCGAAGGCAACACAGGCTCGCTGAGAACCGGCAGCTTTGCGGTTACCGAACCCGGTGCGCAAACTACCGAGCCGGTCACGCTGACTTTTGTGGATGCCAATACTTTCGATGTCAGCGGCAACGGGACCGGCAACCCGACGGGGGTAACCTACACGCCGGGCGAGCCGATCTCGTTCAATGGCTGGACCACCGAGCTGACTGGCGTGCCCAGCCCCGGCGATACGCTGGTCATCCGTCCCACCACGGATCCGTCCGCGGACAACCGGAACGCTCGCGCCTTGCTCGATCTTGGTGAGGCCGCCCTTGTTGACGGTCGGTCGCTGAACGAATCGTTCAGCGGTCTGATCGGCGATGTCGGCGCCCGTGCTCAGGCCGCCAACAACAATGCGCAGCAATCGGAGATCTGGCTCGACAACGCTCAGGCCTCCCGTGACTCGGTGTCGGGTGTCAATCTGGATGAGGAGGCCGCCCGTTTGCTGCAATACCAGCAGGCCTACCAGGCCGCGGCCAAACTGATCTCCACCGCCCAGAACATGTTTGATTCCCTGATCTCCATAGGCCGATGATGAGCGCTGACCGACATCCCGGCCGCCGCGCCATTCACAGGAGTGTTTCGCAATGACCCGGATCTCTACCGCCCAGATGGTGAGTCAGTCGATTGATCTGATCACCCAACGTCAGGCCGAAATTGGCGAGTTGCAGAAACAGATCGCAACTGGCAACAAGTTGTTGAATCCGAGCGATGATCCTGCTGCGGCCTCTCAGGTTGAACGCAGTCGGTCCGAAGTGGCCCGTCTGGATGTGGAATCGCGGATGATCGGCTTTGCACAGCTGAAGCTGGCGCAGGCCGAAAGTGCGACTGGCGACGGCATCGATATTTTTCAGCGTTCGCGAGAACTGCTGCTGGCGGCCAACAACGACACCAACTCGCCCGAAGACCGGGCCATGTATGCGCAGGAATTGCGAGGTCTGCGCGATGAAATGTTCTCTATTGCCAACCGCAGTGACGGCATGGGGGGTTACATTTTCGGCGGTGCCGGTACGCGCCAGGAGCCCTTTGTGGAAGGCGCGGCCGGTATTGAATTTCGCGCCGATGCCGGCGTTCAGGTCACGGGCAGCGACCAGTCCTTCATGACCTCGGTAGACGGACGGCACCTATTCGGCACCTCAACGGGACTGGGGAACGAGGCAATCTTCGATATCATGGATCGTGCGATTGACACCCTTGAGGATCCGGGAATTGCCAACGATGCCCTCCATGATGTCGTCAATGACACACTCGACAGTATCGACGAAGCCATGAATCGATTCAGCGGCGTGCGCGCTACATTGGGTGAGCAAATGGCGGCGGCCGAACGGGCCCTGGAGAGTATTGCCAATGGCGAGGCGCTGGCGTCTGAGCGGATCGCAGAACTGGGCGGCGTCGATATGGCCGAGGCGATTTCTGCGCTTACCGCCAAGCAGACTGAAATGGATGCTGCCATGCAAACCTATGCTCAGATTTCGGGGCTGTCGTTGTTTAACTATATACGCTGAACACTTTGATTGAGTCCGACCTTGGCAATTACAGAGTCGGGCCTGAGCTACTACGCGCGGGAGCTGTTTTCGCATGACCTTGTCAAATGCCATTCTGGGCTACGAACCGGTTCTTGACCGCAGGCGCAATATTCTCGCGACGCGCCTGTCGGTGATGGCAGCCAATCCGGCTCGACCGCTGTCAGCGGCACGGGTTTACGAAGAACTCACACCTCTGTGGCCGGTTGATGCCGGCCCCTTGCTGATCGATGTTGCGGGCGCCATGCCCGATGAAGAGTTGCTCCGCATTCGGCCGGTCAGCAATTGCTGGCTGGGCATGTCGGTGGAAGTGGCCAATCAGCCGGCCGCCGCTGATTTGCTCAAACCGCTTCGTGACGCCGGCTATACACTGACCCTGAGCGGGGCGCTGATTTCGCGTCTGCCGGAACAGGTTGCCGACCAGCTGATGATGACCATCGTGCCGGCTGGCACGAGTGCCGAGCCGCCTTTCGCCTGCAATGCGGTACAGAGTCTTGCCGAGGCCGAAACCGCGTTTGCCGCCGGCGCCACGGCCGTGATCGGCTGGCCGGTTGACGGTGTCGCCAGCAAGGGCGATTCCTCGGCAAGCAATCCAAGCTTTGAGGTCATTGGTCGCTTGCTTGCGATGGTCAATGGCGATGCCGATGCCGAGGCACTCGAGAAGGTTTTCAAACAGGATCCTTCGCTGTCGTTCCGGCTGCTGCGCTATCTGAACTCGGCAGCCTGCGGCCTGCGCGTCGAGGTTCAGTCGATTCAGCACGCAGTCATGATGATCGGCATGAAGCGCCTGCAGAAATGGCTGGCGTTGCTGCTCGCGACCGCCGCTCGCGATCCTGATCTGAAACCGCTGATGTTTGCGTCGTTGCGGCGCGGTCTGTTGCTCGAATCGCTGGTGGGTGAGGTCATCGGCCCCGACGCCAAAGACGAAGCCTTCATCCTCGGTGTGTTTTCGTTGCTCGACAAGTTGTTCGGAGAGCCTTTCGAGTCATTGTTCGAGCGCTTGCAGATTCCCGAAAGTGTTTACGACGCCCTGGTGGGCAGGACCGGCCAGTACATGCCGTATCTGCGTCTGGCCGAGGTACTCGAAGGCGGAGCCAGCGAGCGCATTGATGACTTGTTGGGCGAAGCTTTCGTTGAGCGCGCCGACTTCAACACCGTGCTGATCAAGGCACTCGGCGACGCCAGTTATACCGAAAACCTGTAAGCGGTCGGCGCAAGCGGTACACTTGCGCCCATGAATGCAGACGAACTGAAAAAAGCGGCCGCCCGGGTGGCCCTGGAGCGCGTGGTCGATTCGGCCGTGCTGGGGGTTGGTACCGGCTCAACCGTCAATCACTTCATCGATATGCTGGCCGACGCGCCGCAAACCGTGACCGCCGCGGTGTCCAGTTCCGAGGCGTCTTCGGCGCGGCTGCGTGAACGCGGCATACGCGTCATTCCGCTCAATGAATTTCTGGCCTCGGGCGAATCCATGCCGGTGTACGTTGATGGTGCCGACGAGATCAACCCGGCGCTGGCCATGATCAAAGGGGGCGGTGGCGCACTGACCCGCGAAAAAATCATCGCGCAGGCGGCCGAACGCTTTATTTGTATTGTTGACGAGTCGAAACTGGTGCCCGTGTTGGGCAAGTTTGCGTTACCCATCGAGGTTGTGCCGATGGCCAGCGGTCTGGTCATGCGCCGGCTGCAGGCGCTGGGCGCCGAGCCCGCCGAGCGGACCGGCTTTGTCACCGACAACGGCAATGTCATCGTTGATGCCGCCGGTCTGCAGATCGATCAGCCGCGCGAGCTCGAAATTGAACTGAGTCAATGGCCCGGCGTCGTCACGGTCGGGCTGTTTGCGCTGCGCGGTGCCGATGAATGCCTGATCGCGAGCGAGCAGGGCGTTCGGGTACTGACTGCTTAGCTCAGGCCGAGGGCGGTACGAAGCCGGCTACCTCGTCGGCGCCGCCGCCAAAAAAGTACATTTCCAATTGCTGAGCCAGATACTTGCGCGCCCGGGCGTCCGCCAGATTGAGCCGGTTTTCGTTGACCAGCATCGTCTGGTGATTCATCCAGCCCTGCCAGGCTTCCTTGGAAACGTTCTCGTAAATCTTTTTGCCCAGTTCGCCCGGATAGGGCGGGAAGTCGAGGCCTTCGGCCTGGCGGCCAAGCTTGACGCATTCAACCATTCGAGTCATGGATCGATCCTAAAGTGATTTGATAAGTATGTGTGAGGCACGCCGCCGGTCGTATTTCTCGCGCTTGGAGGCCGGCAGCGCTTCGGCACTGGTTGCCACGAACCCGCGCTTCAAAAACCAGTGCATGGTACGCGTGGTCAGCACAAAGAGCTGTTTCATCCCTGCTGCGCGTGCGCGTTGCTCGATGTGACGCAGCAGGCGATCGCCATCGCCCTGGCCCTGAACCTTCGGGTTGACAGCCAGGCAGGCCATCTCGCCAATGGCCGGGTCTGATTGCGGCACCAGCGCTGCACAGCCGAAAATGACGCCGTCATGCTCGATCAGCGAGAAATTGTCGATTTCGCGCTCGATCAGTGAGTGATCGCGTGGTACCAGGATGCCTTCTTCTTCCATCGGGCGGATGATCGACAGAATACCGCCCACATCGTCCAGGGTGGCACGGCGCAGCGATTCGAGCGTTTCCTCGACGACCATTGTGCCAACGCCGTCGTGGGTGAATAATTCGAGCAACACGCTGCCATCGACCGAAAACGGGATGACATGAGCGCGAGCGACACCGTTTTCGCAGGCCTTGAGCGCATGACGCAGGTAATCGGCCGTGTCGGGGGCAAGATGACCGGCGGCAAGCAGTTCGTGCGCCAGGGTCTCGGAGACTTCGGTCTGCAGCACGCCTTGCGCATCGAGGATGCCGTCCACCTCGGTCAGAAAAATGAGCTTGTCGGCATCCAGTTCGATCGCGGTGCGGCAGGCGACATCTTCGAGGGTCAGGTTGAAGGCCTCGCCGGTGGCACTGAAGCCCAATGGTGCCATCAGGATGATGGCGCCACTGTCGAGCGCGAAGCGGATGGGCTGTACGTCGACCTTGCGCGTGATGCCGGTATGCAGGTGATCGATGCCATCGACCACGCCAACCGGCCGCGCGGAGACAAAGTTGCCTGATACGACCCGCACCGAGGCGTGCTGCATCGGCGTGTTGGGCAAGCCCTGCGAGAAGGCCGCTTCAAGATCGAGCCGCAATTCACCGACCGCTTCTTTCACGCATTCGAGCGCGGCGTTGTCGGTAACGCGCAGGTTGGCCGCGAAGCGATCGTCGAGTTGGCGCAGTTTGAGCTGTTCGCTCACCTGAGGGCGGGACCCATACACCAGCACAATCCGCATGCCCATCGCGTTGAGCAGGCTCAGATCCTGGACCAGATGATTCATGTGCCCGGCGGCGATCAGTTCGCCGGCGATGCCGATGACAAAAGTCTTGCCCCGAAAGGCGTGAATATAGGGCGCGACCTCGCGCAGCCAGCGGACAAAGTCCTGTTGCGAGGGCTCGACCGACGCAGTTTCTCCGGGGCTTGCAGCCGTTGCATCAGTGCCGTGGCTGTTGGTATCGGCCCCGGGGCGGGGCTCTGTGCTCAGATTCATCGGGAGGCGGGACGGTGCGCAGGGGCACCGGCGTCGGTGATAGGAAGCCCGATTATAATTGCGTGTGATGTCCGATCCGCTTGCCCGTCCCCCCAACGCCCCAGGCGAATCCGCCAAAAAGCCTCGCCGCCGCCGCCGCCGGCGCTCAGCAGCTCGTCCGGATGCGACACCGATGGGCGAAACCGCGCTCGCAGCCGGCCCCGACAAGGCGGCCGGTGTGCCGGATCAGGCCGGCGCGCAAGCCAGGCCTGCCGGTAAAGCGGCCAGCAACAATGCCGCTGCGGCCCGGCAGTCGGCCGGCGGGTCTCGGCCGGCCCGCCGCCGAGCCGCCCCGGAAGCCGTGCCGTATGCACCGCGCCCGTTACCGCCGCTCGACTTTCCGGCCGAGCTGCCGGTCAGTGCGGTGCGCGAGGACATTGCCCAGGCCATTGCCCGGCATCCGGTTGTGGTTATTTGCGGCGAAACCGGCTCGGGCAAGACAACGCAGATTCCTAAAATATGCGCGATGGTCGGGCGTGGCACGGCCGGTCGCATCGGGCACACCCAGCCACGCCGCATTGCCGCCAGTGCGGTGGCACGGCGTCTGGCCGAAGAAATCGGCACGCCGCTGGGGACGCACGTCGGCTTCAAGGTGCGCTTCAGCGAGCAACTCGAAGCGGGCACGGTCTTCAAGGTGATGACCGACGGCATCCTGCTGGCCGAAATTCAGTCCGATCCGCATTTGCGTCAGTACGACACGCTGATCGTCGATGAGGCTCATGAACGCAGCCTGAACATCGATTTTCTGCTCGGTTACCTCAAAACCTTGCTGGACGGCCCGCGTCGTGACGATCTGAAAGTAATTATTACCTCGGCCACCATCGATGCCGATCGATTCGCCGCGCATTTTGGCCGCGATGACCAACCAGCGCCGGTTATCCAGGTGTCCGGCCGGCTTTATCCGGTTCAGGTGCTCTATCAGGAAGATTTGCCCGAAGGAGGCGATTCGGACGATGAGGACGACGAATCCGAATTGCCGGCCCTGATCGAAAGAAGCATCGAACATCTCTGGCGTGCCGGTACCGGCGATGTGCTGGTGTTCCTGCCGGGCGAGCGCGAAATCCGCGAAGCTGCCGACCATCTGCGCCGCGTTCATGAAAAGGCGCTGGCCGCGCGGCGCGGGGTGTTCGGTAAAGGGGCAATGGAGATCGTGCCGTTGTTTGCACGGCTCTCGGCTGCCGATCAGCAACGGGTGTTCAGTCCGTCGGCGGGCCGGCGCGTGGTGTTGGCCACCAATGTGGCCGAGACTTCGCTGACGGTGCCCGGTATCCGGTTCGTGGTCGACAGCGGGCTGGCGCGCGTTAAACGCTACCGGCTGCGGGGTAAGGTCGAGCAATTGCAGATCGAGCCAATCAGTCAGGCCGCCGCCAACCAGCGGGCCGGTCGTTGTGGCCGGGTTGCGGACGGCATTTGCGTACGTTTATACGCCGCCGATGATTTTGCGCAGCGGCCGCGCTTCACCGATCCGGAAGTGTTGCGCTCATCGCTGGCCGGCGTCATTTTGCGCATGATGTCGCTGCGCCTGGGTGCGGTCGACGACTTTCCGTTCATCGATGCGCCCAACAGCCGCGCCGTGACCGATGGCTATGCCTTGTTGCTGGAACTGGGCGCCGTCGACGATCAGCGCCGGATTACCGGCATTGGCCGACAACTGGCCCGCTTGCCGCTCGATCCCAAAATGGCCCGGATGCTGTTGGGGGCTCATGATGAGGGCTGCCTCGATGAATTGCTGACGATTGCCGCGTTCTTGTCGATTCAGGACCCGCGCGACCGCCCCCCCGAGATGCAACAGGCTGCCGATCAGGCCCATCGTGAGTTG
>CAXBNM010000028.1:0-21287 GCA_963976885.1 uncultured Burkholderiaceae bacterium | reverse complement strand
CGCTCATTAAGGATCTACTGTCGCAACGTGCCTGCCGTCATTGGCGCCGTGCTCCTCCTGCTGATCGTCAGCGTAGCCGTGCTGGCGCCGGTGCTTTTCCCGGAAGACCCATGGTCGATGGTGGCCCGGCCCTTGCTGCCGCCCGGCGTCGACGCCGCCTTCCCGCTCGGCTCGGATGCACTCGGCCGCGACATTGCGGCAGGACTTGCCCACGGGGCCCGCGTCTCGCTGATGATCGGTCTGGTATCAACAACGATTGCCCTGGTCGTCGGCCTGCTGATCGGCTGCTTCGCAGGTTTCTACGGCGGCTGGGTCGATCAGGTTCTGATGCGCCTGACCGAGATTTTCCAGTCCACGCCTCCCTTCATCCTCGCCATTGTATTGATTGCAGTAGTGCAACCCAGCCTGGCCTCGATCACGACTGCCATCGGTATCGTGTCCTGGCCGCCGATTGCCCGCCTGGTTCGCGCCGAGTTTCTGGCGCTACGCGAACGTGACTTCGTTCAGGCCGCCATCGGCTTGGGCATGAGTAACAGTCGCTTGCTGCTGACCCAGATGCTGCCCAATGCGTTGTCACCGATCATTGTCACCGCGTCGCTGAACGTGGCTACCGCCATTCTTCTGGAGAGCGGCGTCTCCTTTCTCGGCCTCGGCGATCCGAATGTCATGTCCTGGGGCTACATGGTTGGCGCCGGACGCGATGTCCTGCGCGTGGCCTGGTTCGTCACGGCAATCCCCGGCGTCGCGATTCTCGTCGCGGTGATGGCGATCAACCTGATGGGGGAAGGCCTCAACGATGCCTTGAACCCACGTCTCTCACGGCGCTGAACCATGACAGATCCCTTACTACAGATCCGCAATCTGCAAACCAGCTTCAAAACCGAGGGCGGCCTGCTGCACGCCGTCAACGGTGTATCGCTCGATGTTCACGCCGGTGAAACGCTTGCCCTGGTGGGCGAATCGGGTTGCGGCAAGTCGGCTACAGCCTTCTCGGTGCTGGGCCTGATTCAGAACCATTCAGGCAGCCGTGTAAGCGGTTCCATCATCTATGACGGCCAGGATCTCGTCGGCCTGCCTACGCGCGCACTGAACGCAATACGCGGTCGCAAGATCGGCATGATCTTTCAGGATCCCATGACGTCGTTGAATCCAGTCCTGACCATCGGATCACAACTGGAAGAGGCAATCCGCACCCATAAGCCATCAGGCACTGCCGCGACCCGTCAACATGCCGCAGCGATGCTCGAACGGGTTCAGATCCCCGACCCCCGGCGTTGAGGGATTCGAAAAGGCAAGGCCGGCCGAACTGTCAGGCGGCATGCGTCAACGGGTGATGATCGCGATTGCGCTCTCGTGCGAGCCCGGCCTGCTCATTGCCGACGAACCAACAACCGCTCTTGATGTCACCGTCCAGCGGCAGATTCTCGACCTTATCGACAACCTGAAACGGGAATCCAACATGGGCGTGATGCTTATCACCCATGACATGGGCGTCGTGGCCCAGTACGCCAACCGGGTTGCCGTGATGTACGCAGGCCGCGTGGTCGAGACCGGGCAGGCTGCGGACCTGTTCCGCGTGGCCCGGCACCCTTACACGCGCGGCCTGCTGGCCTCGATGCCGATTCCCCGCCGGGCCGGTGAGGCTCGCGGCAGTCGACGTCTGGTCGAGTGGCCCGGAGCCGTGCCGGATCCGCTGTCCTGGGGAAAGGGTTGCCACTTCCGACCACGCTGCGCCGAGGCACTGGAGGTCTGCGCCCGGCAAACGCCTGAACTCCGGGCAAGCAATGACACCGGCACCGTCGCCTGCTTCGCGCACACCGGGCAACCCTCAGGGAGCGTAGCTCAATGACTGATCATGTTCTGACGGCAAGTGGCCTGACGAAGCACTACGGCACCGGCGCGGGTGTCGTGCGGGCGGTAGATGGCATCGATCTTGAGGTTGGCCGCGGCGAGATTGTCGGATTGGTCGGCGAATCCGGCTGCGGCAAGTCGACGTTGGGCCGCATGCTCGTACGCCTGCTCGAACCGACGTCGGGGTCGATCGTCTTCGAACATGCGGATATCACCCGTCAACACGGACAGGCGCTGAAACCCGTGCGAAAACGGCTGCAGATGATCTTCCAGGATCCGATGTCGTCGCTGAATCCGCGCGCGTCAGTGGGGCGAATTCTCGAAGAGCCGCTCATCGTGCACGGTATCGGCACCCGTCAGGAGCGCAAGGAGGCGGTGGCCGAGATGTTGCTGCGAGTTGGCCTGCCCGCCGCAGCAGCGGCGCGCAGCCCTCACGAGTTCTCGGGCGGCCAGCGCCAGCGCATTGGCATCGCCCGCGCGTTGCTGCTCCGGCCAAGCCTGGTCATTTGCGATGAACCGGTCGCCGCGCTTGATGTCTCGATCCGCGCCCAGGTCGTGAATCTTCTGCTTGATCTGAAAGAGGCCTATCAACTTTCTTACCTGTTCATCTCTCACGATCTGACTCTGGTCGAGCATATCGCAGACCGGGTCATCGTGATGTATCTGGGCCAGATTGTCGAGTCGGCTCCGGCCGAACATCTCTGGTCGAACCCGGCTCATCCGTATACGCGCGCGCTGATGTCCTCGGTGCCGGTGGCCGATCCACGTCAAGGCTTTCAGGCGGCATCCATTGCCGGGGAACCACCGAGTCCGGTCAATCTGCCGCAAGGGTGTCGCTTCAAAGGCCGGTGTCCCGGCGCTGCCAAACGCTGCGCAGAGCAAGAACCTCAGCTTCGGGAAGTCAGCCCGGGCCATTTCGCTGCATGCCATTTCTCCTGACCCTCAACAAGCAAACAACCCGCACTTTTCAGCAGCCATTCTCAAGGCATTGAACAATGAACCAATATGAGTCCGGGCGACTTGATCTGCCCTTTGTCGGTCACTGCACCTTCGCCAAATCCGGCATCTGTACCGACTGGGACGACATCAACGCGGACATCGCCGTTCTGGGGGCGCCGAACGACATGGGCACGCAATGGCGACCCGGCGCCCGCTTTGGCCCCCGGGCCATCCGCGAAGCCTCGACCTTGTTTTCGTTCGGGCACGCCGGCGCCTATGACCACGAAGACGACATCGTCTATCTGGCCAGGGAACAGGTGCGCATTGTCGACATCGGCGATGCCGACGTCGTGCACACGGACATGAACATGACCAACGCCAATATCGAAACTGGCGTACGGAAAATCCTCGCTGCCAACGCCATGCCAGTCGTCCTTGGCGGTGATCATTCCATTCATGCCCCCGTGATGGCGGCATTTGCCGGCCACGAGCCGATCCACATCGTTCATTTCGACGCCCATCTCGACTTTGTCGACGAACGCCATGGCGTGCGTTACGGACACGGCAATCCGCTGCGCCGCTCGTCCGAGCTGTCTCATGTAGCCGGCATGACCCAGCTTGGCATTCGCAATGTGTCTTCATCCAACAGCACCGACTATGACGATGCGCGTGAATTCGGATCCAGCATTCTGTCGGTACGCGAGGTCCGCCGTCTGGGCCCCGCGGCCACGCTTGATCTCATTCCAACAGGGCTCGACTACTACCTGACGATCGACATAGACGGCTTCGACCCTTCGATTGCGCCTGGCACCGGCACGCCCAGTCACGGCGGCTTTCTCTACTACGAAGTCCTGGAAATCATTCAGCAACTGGCCCGGCGCTCAGGCGGAAGAATCGTCGGCATCGATCTCGTCGAAGTGGCCCCCGCTTATGACCCGTCCGGGATCACCGCCATTCTCGCAGCCCAGTTGCTGCTCAACACGCTGGGCTTCGTCTTTCATGCCCGGTCACTGAACCCGTAAACCCGGCACCGGCCGACGGCCCAACCGGAACCCCATTCAACAATTGGAGTTGATCACAGCAATGAGAGGGAGATCTTGATGAGTACCGAGGACCTTGAACGACTGCGCGAAAAATACGCAGCCTCGCGCGGCAGCGCCGTCCATACCCCTGATTTCCAGAAGGTTGTCGAGCATTTCTTCTCGGCGTCGGGTACACGCAGCGCTCCCTATGCCGGCGTGCCGACCTTCCTGTCTCTGCCCTCATACCCGGTCGATCCGGTCGCGCCGGACTTCGGCGAACTTGAAGTCGCGCTGCTCGGTGTGCCCATGGACCTCGGCGTCACCAATCGCAGCGGCGCGCGCTTTGGTCCCCGGGCGCTGCGCGCCATCGAGCGGATCGGGCCGTACAACGAAGCGATGAACTGCACGCCGGCGATCGATCTGCGAACCGCCGACATCGGCGATGTGCCCTTGCGTTCCCGCTTCAATCTGGAAACCGCCCACGCCGACATCGAAGCGTTCTACACTCGCATTGTCGAAGCCGGCGTGCTGCCATTGTCGGTCGGTGGTGATCACTCCATGACCTACTCGATCCTTCGCGCCATCGGCCGCGACCGGCCGGTTGGCATGATTCACATCGACGCGCATTGCGATACCGGCGCCCCATTCGACGGTACCAAGCTTCATCATGGCGCCCCGTTCAGAAATGCCGTTCTCGACGGCGTGCTTGATCCCAGGCGATCCGTGCAAATCGGCATCCGCGGCTCATCCGGTTACCTGTGGGAGTTTTCCGCCGACTCGGGCATGACCGTCATTGAAGCGGCAGAGGTCAGCCGACTTGGCATTGAACAGGTTATCGCGCAAGCCAGGGAGGTCATCGGCAACGGGCCGACCTATGTCACCTTCGACATCGACGGACTTGATCCTGCCTTTGCACCGGGCACAGGCACCCCCGAGATCGGTGGACTGACAACGCGAGAAGCCCTGGAACTGCTGCGCGGGCTGAAGGGGATTGATATCGTGGGCGGCGATGTCGTCGAAGTCGCTCCCAACTACGATGCGACCACCAACACCGCCCATGCGGCAGCACAGATGCTGTTTGAAATATTGAGTCTGTTTGTATTTCGACCCCGGCAGGGTTGATACCCAACAAATCGGAAGTGTCATCGACACTTGTCGGTTTGCGACGAACGCCTGGGCTGGCCAGCCAGACATGTCTGGTCGCACGCAGCGCCGATCCATCTCCTGGCCTTGCGTGCAGCCCGCCATGGCGGAGCAACGCAGATTCCCGACCGCGTGTCACGCCGACTATCGCACGTGATATCAGAGCAGGGACAGAGTGTTCATGAAACCAGCCGCTGAATAGTGACGAGCAGTTCATTGGTGCGCACCGGCTTGGTCAAATGCGCCTTGAAGCCGACCGCCATCGATCGGCTATGGTCTTCCTCACGGGCAAATGCCGTCAGCGCGATCACCGGCAGATCGGGATAGCTCGACTGCAATGCCTTGAGCAGATCGAAGCCATCCATCCCCGGCATGCCAAGATCTGTAATGACCAGATCCACGGCTTCATGCTCGAGAGTTTCCAATGCCGATTCGGCGGACGGCGCCGAAAAGATGTCGGCACTGTGTGCGACCAGGGTCTGACACAACATTTCCAGACCATCGACATCGTCGTCCACGACCAGCAAACGCACCCCTTGCAGGACCGCTTCCGAATATTCGGCATCATTCAGCGCCGATGTGGTGCGGTCGCTGGCTTCGGTCGCCACCGAATCGACCGCCTGAACAGCAGGCAGCAGCACCGAAAAAGCCGCACCTTTGCCAGGACCGTCGCTATGCGAGCTGACGGTTCCGCCCTGCAACTGCACGAGTTGTTTGACAATGGCAAGACCGAGTCCCAGGCCGCCGTGGCGGCGCCGGGTCGACCCGTCGGCCTGCCGGAACCGATCGAAGACGAACGGCAGGAACTCGGCCGATATGCCTTCGCCCGAATCGGTAATCGTGAAGCCGACCATCCGGTCCCGGGCAATGGTCTGCACGGTGATTTCTCCGTTGTCCGGGGTAAATTTGATGGCGTTGGAAATCAGATTGGTAATAATCTGGCGCAACCGCGACGGATCTGCAATCACGTCATTCACTGCAGGACCATACTGGTAGTGAATGCGCAGTGATTTCTTCGCCGCGTCAGGCTGCACATTCTCGAGCACTCGCCGGATCTCCGCCGGCAAGCTCAACTCAACGGGTTCCAGATCAATTTCGCCGGCGATAATCCGGCGCATGTCGAGCATGTCGTCGATCAATCGTACCTGCGCCCGCGCGTTGCGCTCAATGGTTTCCAGCCCGCGATCGCCCTGACGCGCAAACACCTCCGGCTTGCGCAGCAAACTCGTCCAGCCAAGAATTGCCGACAACGGCGTGCGCAATTCATGCGACAGCGTCGCCAGAAATTCGTCTTTCATCCGGCTCGATCGCTCGGCGGCCTCACGTGCTGCGCGCTCGGCCTCCAGCAAAAGCTCCCGCGCAAAAGCAGTATCACGCAAGGCACGGGTTTCCGCCTCGGACAATCGTTGCTGCTCCAGAATGGCCAGACGTTCATTCTCCAGAAAATGACGCGCTTCATACTGACGCCGCCGCGAACGTAACGCCGAGCGGGCTGCACTCACCAGCGTTTCAGCATTCAGCGGTCGCTCCAGCAAAATCGCATTACCCATTGCGTCCAGAACGGCTCTGGTCGCGGCCGAGCGCCGGTTTGTGTGCCGACTCGCCAGGACATTGACCGGTAGATCGGACCAGGGCTCCTGCTCACGCAGACTATCGAGCACGCGGAAAAATCCTGGCAAGGACAAGGCCTCCTCTGCCACCAGAACCGCACCAACACCCGCCGCGATCTGGCGCGCCAGATCGGCAGCATCGGTCGCAACGTCGCAGTCGATTCCGGCCGACGTCAGCACCTTGCAGACCACTGCGCTGTCGCGCCCATGAGGCGCCAGCACGATTACGCACTCGCTGCCCGCACGATCGGCGCGCAGATCCTTGACAGCGTTGAGCTGCTCAGCCATCGTCTTCATCAAGCATTGGCGCCGAACCGTCGTAACGTGGAACCCCACCGAAAATGCCTACGAAGTCGCGCAACGGCGCGCCAACTTCGATACCCTTGCCCGACACGACCCGGAACTCGCGAATGCTCCGCTCGTTCTTCAACGCGCGGCTTTTGACCGCGGTAACGGCAATACGTACTTCTCCCCGGGCCTCAAAGTACCGATAAGCAATTGCACAGTCGCTGATAAAACTCAAATCGATCTCCGATCGCATGTCGCCAATGAGGCCATGTTCACCCACGACCAGAATCGTCACCACGCCGGCCTGATTGAGATACATCAGCAACTCGTGCATGTGCAGCACCAGGTGACTGCTGCCCGACATCGAATGCAGGTAAGCATTGATGCTGTCGATGGCAATCATGCTGACGTCTTTGTGCTGCACCAGATCTACGACGCGATTGGCAAATTCACCCGGCGACAAGTCCGACGGATCAATCTGAAAAATCTGCAACTGGCCGCTGTCTATGTAAGACGTCAAGTCCATGTCCAGTACTTGCGCACGGCGCAGGAATGTTCCCAGCCCTTCGTCGAAAAGAAAGTAGCCGCAGCGCTGCCCACGCTTCAACGCGGTAAGCATGAGACTGATGGAGGTCGTAGTCTTGCCAACGCCGGATGGACCGACCAGAAGCGTATTGGTGCCGGCGGACAGACCACCGCCAAGCAAAGCATCGAACTCCTCGCATCCGCTGCTGACCGGTTCAGCGTCGAACGAACTGCGATGATCGGCAGCAACTAGCCGCGGGTAGACAACTACCTGCCCCGTCTTGATCGCAAAATCATGACTGCCGCCCTGATACTTGCGGCCGCGCATTTTTACAATGCGCATCGCGCGCCGCTCCGCCCCGTATGGCTGCACCGATTGCGTCAAGGTGATGACTCCATGGGCCAGGCTGTGCAACTGCAGATCGCCCGGATCGGAGGTCTTGTCGTCAATGAGCAGCACCGTACAGTCGCGGGATGAGAAGAAGGACTTCAGGGCAAGGACTTGTCTGCGATATTTGAGTGGGTCCTGGGCGAGCAGACGCATCTCGGAAAGACTGTCCAGAACGATGCGATCGGGTTGGACTTGCCCGATCTGCTCGATCAGCGCGCCGACGGTTTCGCCGAGCTCAACCTCCGACGGGTGCAGGATGGTCTGTTCGACGTCGGCTGACATGGCAATACTGCTGACGAGCTCATAAAACTCCAGCCCGTCCAGCGACCATCCGTGGGTGCGTGCCGTTTGGCGAAGCTCGCTCTCGGTCTCCGACAGCGTGATATACAGGCCTTTCTGACCAATCCGTGCGCCAGCCATCAGGAAATTGAGGGCAAACGACGTCTTGCCGGTGCCAGGCGTGCCCTCAACCAGATACATGTGGCCCGGCGTCAAGCCGCCACCAAGCACCTGGTCGAGCCCGTCGACACCGGTGGAAATCGATTCCGCGCTTTCCGGGGCCACAGTTGTACGATCGCGGCCTGTATCAGTAGGTTTTGCGATGGAGGTCATCGTCCCTCTCGACATTTCATCAGTTTTGTAACTATTGATCCCTGATGTGCATAAACCAGGCCCGAGGTTCGGGGTTGCGCGGTAAGGACGATTCAGCGGAGACGCCGGCCTCTTGCAGGCCGTCTAAAGAGGCCAGCACGAAGGTCTTGGCAAAGGTCAGTGACTTGGCAGTGGATGTTGCGCGACGGTCACGGCCAGCAAGAGATCCGGCTCCTTCCCTCTGATGGCAAACCGGGCCTGCAAAGCGGCATCGCGAATGACCTGGCCGGTACCGCTCACTCTGAGGATGTAGCTGAAGCCCGGAATCAGAAAAATGATACCCAGCTCGCTGTTGATCAGCAGATTCTCAAAAGTATCGGCGCGTTTGTTCCCCAGACGGTCGGGAATAATCAACGTGTGCTTAATTCATCACATGAACAAAGCCGGGCGGATCGCCTTTCGGCGACATATCCATCAGGCCATCAGAGCCTTTTGTCGAGGTGACGAATCCATCAGAAGCCGTACTGGCCGATCTCGCCCGTACTGACTGCCATCCGCTTGTTGCACGGCTTCGCCTCGGCCCTTCAACCGGGTTCATTGCAACAAAGACGTTCCTGCAGGAACGTCTGCTCTTCTTTCTGCACAACGCTGCCGAGGAAACGCGAAGCAATCTCGGCACGATCATGCTCTGGCAGTGCGCAACAGGTAGGAGTTGCAGGATCGAGACACGCTCGCCGCTTGTTCGCAACCACCCAACATCGATAAGATCGGGCGAATCAAGTCCTGGACATTGGTGAGTGTTATGCTCAGTTTGCAAACATGGCGCTCAAATAATGCATTTGCTTCCAGTCAATTCACTCACGGCCGCAACCTTCGCTTTTTACGGCGATGTCATCGAAGTACCGGATGACACCCGCGCCGGCATCAGCATCAACGACGGCACCGCCATCCGCTACGATGCGCTCAGCCGCATTGATGCCGGCGCCGACAACGGCCAGGCCGCCATCAGTCTGTTCGTTGCGCAGGCGCGCACGATGCCGCACGTGCTGACCGAGTTCGAATGCCACCCACTCGGCTCGCAGGCCTTCATGCCTCTCGACGGTGTACCGTATCTGATTGCCGTCGCGCAAGCAGATGCAAACTCCGGCACCTTGAAGCCCGAGGTTTTTCTGGCCCGCCCCGACCAAGGCATCAATCTGCACAAAGGTGTCTGGCATCACCCCTTGCTGGCGCTGCACAAGACCTGTCGCTTCCTTGTTGTTGACCGGGTCGGTGCGGGCGATAACCTGCAACTGCAAGCGGTGCAGCATTTGAACTGGCAAGTCACGCTCTGATTCACACGCCGCTCCGCAACAAGCGCCAACAAAAAAACCCCACAAGCGCGCAAACGCATTGCGGGGTTCTGATGAGGCAACGCTGACCCTGCGCGTTGCCAGTCATCGTCAAACGTAGTCTTTGTACTTGTCCAGGTAACGCACGGGCTTGGACAACGCATCACGACGGAACGGGTCGCCCAGTTCGCGGGTACACATGATTTCGACGACGCAGGTTTTGCCTTCGTTCATCTGCATGTCGATGGCTTTCTTGAACGCGGTGCCAACGTCTTCGAGCTGATCGACAACGATGCCTTCGGCGCCCATCGAACGGGCGATGCCTGCAAAGCTTTCGCTTTCGAGTTCACCGGCCACAAAGCGACGGTTGTAGAAGTCGACCTGGTTCTTCTTCTCGGCGCCCCACTGACGGTTGTGGAAGACAATGGCGGTGACCGGAATGTTGTGGCGCACGCAGGTGAGGATTTCACCCATGCTCATGGCCCAGGCGCCGTCACCGGCGTAGGAAACGGCGGGCCGATCGGGCGCAGCAACTTTGGCACCAATCATGGTCGGCAATGCATAGCCGCAGTTACCAAAGCTCATCGGTGCGAAGAAGCTGCGCGGACGCTCAAAGCGCAGATAGCTGTTGGCCACCGAGTTGATGTTGCCGATGTCGGTCGACACCATGACGTCAGCCGGCATGGCTTTTTCAAGCTCACGCAGGACTTGCCGCGGATGCAACCAGTTGCCCGGTTCCTTCTTGGCTTCTTCAATCATGTCGAGACTGAACGGGTCGCGCTCATGCGTCCATTCGGTGAGTTCTTTTTCCCACGCGTCCTGCTCGGTCTTGATGGTGGTGGCGCGCTCGGCCTTGTTCTTGTCGCAGGCCAGTTCACGCCCGCTCAGCAGTTCGCCCAACGCGATGGCGGCGGCTTTGGCGTCGCCCCAGATGCCGACGTCGATCTTCTTCACCAGGCCAAGCATCTTATGATCGGCATCAATTTGCACGATGCGTGCATCCTGCGGCCAGTAGTCCATGCCGTGCTGCGGCAAGGTACCGAACGGGCCAAGGCGGGTGCCCAGGGCGATGACGACGTCGGCCTTGGAGATCAGCTTCATTGCGGCTTTGGAGCCCTGATAGCCAAGCGGACCACACCAGAGCGGATGGCTGGCCGGGAACGAGTCGTTATGCAGGTAGCTGTTGACGACCGGCGCGCCGAGTCGCTCGGCCAGCGCCGCGCATTGCTCGATGGCATCACCCATGACCACACCGCCGCCCGAGATGATGACCGGGAAGTTGGCCTTGGCGATCAGGTCGGCGGCAGCCTTCAGGCTGTCGGCGCCGCCGGCGCCGCGATCAACCCGCTGCGGCTTGGGAATTTCACAGGTGATGTCACCGTAGAAATAGTCGCGCGGGATATTCAACTGGGTCGGGCCCATGTCGGAAATGGCGCGATCGAAGCAGCGTGCCGTGTACTCGGCCATCCGCTTGGGGTTGTTGACGTGGCCCTGATACTTGGTGAACTCTTCAAACATCGGCAGTTGGTTGGCTTCCTGGAAGCCGCCCAGCCCCATGCCCATGGTGCCGGTCTCGGGGGTGATCATCACGACCGGGCTGTGCGCCCAGTAGGCGGCGGCAATGGCGGTCACGCAGTTGCTGATGCCGGGGCCGTTCTGGCCGATGACCACGCCGTGGCGGCCGCTGACCCGCGAGAAGCCGTCAGCCATGTGGGCGGCGCCCTGCTCATGCACCACCGGAATCAGCCGGATGCCGGCCGGCGCGAAGATATCCATCGCGTCCATGAAAGCCGAACCCATGATGCCGAAGATATCGGTCACGTCGTTGGCCACCATCGTCTCGACAAAAGCCTCGGACGGGGTCATGCGGGTTGGCCCTTTGGGGACCTGTCGTTGCGGCTGATCTTTCATATCCATGGTGTGTTGTCCTTGGGTGTCGGGGTTATTCTGGTGCCGGCGGGCACAATAAGCCGGAACGAATGGTTCCGGTTTCCGAGATTAAGCCCGGAGATTAAACCGGAAACACCATGACATCAACAACAAGTTCCATAAAACGATACGAATTTAATCTTTTTCCGGAACCCGTGCTAATCTCGCCAATATGATGGATGCCGCCCCCCGATCCGCCGATACCGACCCTGACCAGCCCGTCCAGCCCCTCGAGGGCGACACGCCGGCGCTGCGCCTGTTTGCGCTGCTCGAACTGATCACCGGCGACAACCAGCGCGTGTCGCTGCAAGGCCTGGTCGAGCGGACCGGCCTGCCCAAACCCACCCTGCACCGGATGCTGGCCCAGCTTGAGGGCGCGGGCATCCTGCAGCGCCAGTCCGATGGCCGCCATTACGCCAGCGGGGCCCGGTTGCGCCGGCTGGCCCGCAACATGCTGCTGCACGACACCGTGCACGGCGCCCGCCATCAGGTTCTGCGCCGGCTGGTCGAGGAAATCGGCGAAACCTGCAACCTGACCGCGCTGGATGGCTCCGAGGTGGTCTACCTCGACCGGGTCGAAACCCACGAGCCGCTGCGCATTTCGCTGCAACCGGGCTCACGGGTGCCGGTGCACTGTTCGGCCAGCGGCAAGCTGTTTCTGGGGCAACTCGCCCCGCTGCAGCGCCGCCAGCTGCTCGAAGCCGTGCCGCTGACCCGCTACACGCCCAATACGCTGACCGACCCGGTCCGGCTGCTGGCCGAGATCGACACCATTCAGCAAGCCGGCTTTGCGCTCGACAACGAGGAATACCTGCCCGGCCTGTTCTGTGTGGCGGTGCTGGTGCCAGTCAGCCAAGGACGCTCCAATATGTGTCTGGCGGTGCAGGCGCCCACCTTGCGTCTCAACCAGACCAAGGCCATGGCCTTGCTGCCCGCCTTGCAGCGCGCCGCCGCCGCGCTGGCCCGGCTTGAATCCGACGAGCCCATCGACGACCTGAACAATGCGGCAACCGCTGCGGCGCAGGCCATGGCCTCGTTCACCAGTCAGGACGACGCGCTTCATTCTTCTTTCCCACAGGCCCGACCGTGACCGACCTCATTCACGCAGTTCCCGAGCAAACCGTTTCCGTCAAAGAGTTGTTCGGCATCGACACCCGCATGACGGTGAAGGCGTTCAACGACACGGACGATCACGTGCCCGAGATCGATCCGGCTTATCGCTTCAACCCCGATGTCACGCTGGCCATCCTGGCCGGCTTTGCCCACAACCGACGCGTGATGATTCAAGGCATGCACGGCACCGGCAAGTCGACGCATATCGAACAGGTTGCCGCGCGACTGAACTGGCCTTGCGTACGGGTCAACCTCGACGGCCACATCACCCGACTCGATCTGGTCGGCAAAGACACCATCGCCATTGAAGACGGCAAGCAGGTCACGCGCTTTCAGGAAGGCATCCTGCCCTACGCATTGCAGCGACCGATGGCTTTGGTGTTTGATGAATACGATGCGGGCCGGCCCGATGTGATGTTCGTCATTCAGCGCATTCTCGAACGCGAAGGCCGCTTTACCTTGCTCGACCAGAACCGGGTCATTACGCCGCATCCATTCTTCCGCTTGTTCGCTACCTCCAATACCTTGGGTCTGGGCAACTTGTCGGGCTTGTATCAGGGCACGCAAATGCTCAACCATGCGCAGATCGATCGCTGGAATATCGTGTCGGCGCTCAACTACCTGCCCGCAGCCGAAGAAGCAGCCATTGTGCTGGCTCGCGTACCTTCGCTGAACACCGACGACGGCCGCCAGCTGATTGACCGGATGGTGGCACTGGCCAACCTCACACGCCACGGCTTTGCGGCCGGTGATCTGTCAACGCTGATGTCGCCGCGCACAGTCATCAGCTGGGCCGAGAATTGTGAAATCTTTCCCGAGCCCGGCATTGCGTTTCGGCTCAGCTTCATGAACAAGTGTGATGAAACCGAACGGCCCGTGCTGGCCGAGTATTACCAGCGCTGCTTTGGTCAGGAACTGACCGAATCGGTGTTGCACAACGGCTAGCCGGTCGCTTGAACACCCAACTGAGTCTGCAGCAACGCGCCCAGCGTCAGCAACAACTCGAAGAGTTGTGCGCGGCCTGCGTGCGGGCGCTGGCGCGCGACAAAACCCTGCACTACCGGTCACGACGTTTGTATCAACGCGATCAGCCGCTGACGATTCGGGCGCCGCACCTGCAAACCGATCCGGACATCGACAGCTACCAGGATTATCGCGGCAGCATCGATGGCACCGCGCTGCGTCTGACCTTGTCCGACCCCAAAGTGCATGAGGCCTTGTGCCCCACCGATCCGGTCGAGCGGCTGATTTTCGAGCTCCTCGAACAACTGCGCGTTGAAACCTTGGCACCGGCCAGCCTGCCTGGCATGCAATACAACCTGACTCAGCGTTTTCATGTCTGGTCGCAGCGCTTTGTCGACACCGGCATGACCGAAAGCAGTCTTGGCTTGCTGTTGTTTACGGTGGCGCAGTCTTGCTGGTCGCGGCTCAACGGTGCGCCACTTTCTGAACAGACCGAAGACATCATGGAGGCAACCCGCGCCGGCTTGTCGACCGTCATCGGTCAGCCGCTGTCGATGATGTCGCGCACCCGCCATGACCAACAAGCCTTTGCGCCCCATGCCCTGGCGGTGGCCCATGCAGTGGCGCAAATGGTGCGCAAGGCGCAGGAAGATGCCGAGGAAGCCGGCCGCGACAGCAACGATGAAAGCGCTGTGGCCAAGGCGTTTGCGATGCTGCTTGAGTTTGAAGCCAACGACACCGATGGCTTTGAAGTGGCCGCCACCGGCACCAGTAAAACCTTTGCCGCCGCCGCAGGTCAGTATGCGGTTTACACCCGCGCTTTTGATCGCACCGAGCACGCCGCCGATCTGGTGCGCGAGGCTGAGCTGATCGAACTGCGCCAGCAACTCGATGACAGACTCGACGGTCATGCAATAAACGTACAGCGCATGACCCGGCAGTTCTTTGCATTGCTTGCGCGCGCTCGCCCCGATGGTTTGCGCTTTGGCGAAGAAGAGGGCCGCATCGACGCCAGCCGACTGGCCCGGCTGGTTGCCTCGCCCATGCACAGTGCCATTTTCACCACTGAGCAACACAAGCCGGTCGTCGATTGCGCGATCAGTTTTCTGATCGATTGTTCCGGTTCAATGAAAGCCTATATCGATCCGCTGGCCGTGTTGATCGACATCATGGTGCGCGCGCTTTCTCAGGCTGGCGCAAGCACTGAAGTGCTGGGCTTCACCACCGGCGCCTGGACGGGCGGACGGGCGCAGAAGGAATGGCAGGCCAAAGGCCGGCCGGCGCGACCCGGTCGGCTCAACGAAACGCTGCACCTGATCTTCAAGGATGCCAGTCGGTCGTGGCGGCGCGCACGGCGCGACATCGCCGCCTTGCTCAAGCCCGATCTGTTTCGCGAAGGCGTGGACGGTGAAGCGGTGCAATGGGCTTGTCAACGCCTGCAGGCGGTGCCGGCAAGCCGGCGTTTGCTGATTGTTGTCTCCGACGGCTCGCCGATGGACACCGCGACCTCATTGGCCAACGATCCGCATTACCTGGACAACCATTTGCGCGATGTGGTGGCGCAGACCGAACGCGCCGGTGCCATCGAAGTCATGGGCCTTGGCGTTGGCCTGGACCTGAGCCCGTACTACCCGCGCTGCGTGGCTGCCGATCTGAACGCGCCAATCGACACGCGATTACTCAAAGACATCGTGCAACTGATCAGCGGACGCCATCACCGCTGACGCGTCGCGTCATCGGCTTCGGCTTCGGCTTCGGCTTCCAGTTGCGCCCGCAGCTTGGCCTTGGCAATTTTCTCAAGCGTGGCGCGCGGAAAATCCTCGACCAGGCGCACACTGCGCGGCTGTTTGAAATCGGCCAGCGCGTGCTTGCACGCCGCCCGAACCTGTTCAAGCACCGCCGCGGGGTCACCGGCAAAGCCGTCACGCAGCCGAACAAAGGCCACCGGAACCTCGTCGAGCATCGGGTCGCGTGCACCGACTACCGCAACCTCGACAACGTCAGCGACCTTTTGAATCACCGCCTCAACTTCAGAGGCGGCAACATTCTCGCCGCCAACCTTCAACATGTCCTTGCTGCGATCGGCAAAGAACAAGGTGCCGTCTTCGGCAATGCGCACCCGGTCGCCAGTCAGGAAATAGCCGTGCTCGTCAAAAGCGTCGGCGGTAGCCTGTGGATTGTTCAGATACTCGGCAAACAATGACAAGCCGCGCACGCCGCGTATCGCCAGTTCACCGGTCTGCCCCGGCTCACAAAGGCGACCCTCTTCGGTAATGCGAATTTCATACTCGGGCGCCGGCCGGCCAATCGACAACGGCCTGTTGTCGCGCCCCGGCAAACCGACAATGCCGTGCGTGATGGTTTCAGTCATGCCCCACCAGCCCATGGTCCGCACGCCCAGCACAGCATCGGTGGGCGGAGCATTGACCCCGCTACCCCACTGCCGGAAGACATGGTTGCCGGGCACTTCCTGATTGGCCAATGCGTTGGCACAGAAGCCGACTATCGACGCCCAGGTGCAACCGTGCTCGATTGCCACCGGCCAGAACCGGCTGGCCGAGAATCGCGGCTGCACGACCGAGGTCGCCCCCACCCACAAGGCGGCCCGCAAGCCTGCGCGTTGGTATGAAACAAGGGCAGCACGATGTGATGCACGTCGTCGGGGCGCAAGTCCTGGTGCAAGGCATTGATACGCGCGCCCCAGAGCGCATTGGCATGGGTCCAGAGCACGCCTTTGGGTCGGGAGGTTGTGCCCGAGGTGTACTGAACACTGAAGGATGCGCTCGGATCAAACGGGCGAGCCGGCAAGGACGCGGGATCGGCGTCAAGCGCATCGAAGCAGTCGGCAGCGGCCGGCGTGTTGCTGCCGGCGTCGCGACCGTTATCGGTGCGCGTCACCGCCAGCCAGCGCAGGCCCGGGCAAGCGGCGGCAACCATTTCAGCAAAGGCCGGCTGCGTAATACCGGCCACCGCGCCGGCATGCTCGGCAAAGTAACTCACCTCGGCCGCGCTGGAGCGGGCGTTGGTGGTTACCGCAATGGCGCCCAGCCAGGCACAACCGAGCCAGGAAAAAATGGACTCAGGGCAGTTGTCCAGATGCACCAGCACCCGGTCACCGGCGCGCACACCACGCGCGTGCAAGCCGGCCGCCACCCGCTCGATCCGCGTGCAGAACTGCCGATAAGTCCAGCGCTGCACCGGCGCATCAAACGGACACCAGACCAGACAGGGATGGGCGTCGCGCCGGGCGGCCTGCTCGAGCAACAACGAGCGAATATCCTGACCGGCAAAAGGCTGCACATACCGATTGGCAACGGCGGCTGGGCGGACCGCATTGGCGGCAAGGTTTTGAGTCACTCTTGGTCTCCGTTGTGTCGTTCTTGTTGGCCGCGCCAGCCGCGCCGCCCACGATCATCAGTCCGGGACGACGGGCAGCTCCACCGTATTGGTCAGCAGCGCAGTCAACAGCAGTACCAGTGCCACCACGCAGGCTTCCAGACGAATCACGCCGCGCAAGCGTGCAAAGGCCGCACTACTGCCTTTATACATCGCCGGCACCAGAACCCGTTTGTTCATCAGCGCGAGTCCGAGCAGAGCTGTTACCGCCAGCACTTTCAGCAGCAACAAGCGCCCGTAAGCGGTGCCCGCCAGCGCTTGCCATGACCCGACCAGCATCCAGGCCAGCAAGCCTCCGGCCAGCAGCAGCAGCGGCACCAGCCAGACGGCCAGCCGCCCAAAACGATCGGCGATGGCAGCCGTCTGCTGTTGCCCGCATGCCCCGCCAGCGGCGCGATGCAAGGGCCAGAACGCACCCACCCACTAAGCCAGCCCCAGCAAATGCACCAGCAAGCCCAGCCGCAACCACCACGGCGCATCAGCAGCAACATGGCCGGCAATCGTGAACGACACCAGCACCAGCATCACACCGGCCACGGTCGGTGCGCGTCCCCGGCCCGGCCCCCAGGCCAACGCGCCCACCAGCAACAGCAAGCCGCCCAGGCGGATCTGCGCGGCCACACCGGTTGGTCCCGCCCAGATCAGCGCCAGCATCTCCGGGTCGATCATGCCGGCCAAGCCCTCATCGAGCAGCATGCCGGTGCGCAACAAGGGGCGCATGCCCGTGGCCAGTGCTCCGAGCACACTACCGAGCACCACCAGGCGCCGCAGCAAGGGCCACAATGCAGGCACCCGGAAAACTACCGCGAAGATCGCCGAACCAGTGGCCAGCAGGCACGCGCCATAGAGCACCAGCGTATTGACGACGGCGGCCAGCCCCCAGGCATCGACACTCATCACGCCTCAGCGCACCGTAAAGGCAAACTCACCCTTCATCACATGGCCGTCACGGGCCAGAACGCGCCACTGCACGCGATGCTCACCGGCATGCAGTCCCGCCGTGCTCACCTCGTGGCGCGTGGCAAATTGCTTGTGCGCGGACAGATCGAGCGCGATGGCTTCGCCCTCTGGCGGCAGCACCGTCAACTTGGCCAGTCTGGTTGCCTGTTTGAATTCGACCGCAATAACGGTGGGTGCGGCGACTGTTGAGCCATTGGCCGGCACGGTCGCCAGCAACGGCGAGTGCGCAAAAGTCGGTGCCGCCATGGCCAGCAAGCCACTGGCAAGCGCACAGCACAAAAGGCGGCGCCAAGCGAAGGTAATCATTGCAACTCCGATAGAACAGACAACCCGGATTGTCCGACGGATCGCCAGCGTCGCAAAGTCGCTCAGGCTGCCCCCCGGCCAGCGGCCCGTACGGCGCGCTCACTGGCGGCGAGATCACGCAGGATGGCGGTGAGCTGACCGCGCAAATCGGGCGCTTGCGGATCGTACAAACCGTCAAGGGCCGCGGTGCCGATGGTGAACCAGGCGGCGCCGCTGGCCTGCACCTGTGCCAGACGCTCGGCCGATCCGATCGAGCCCGCCACGATGACCGGCTTGTCCACGACGGCGCACACGGCCTGCATCAGCGCTACCGCATCTGCGCGCGCGCGGTAGGCCAGCAGATCAAGGCCGCTGACGCCGGCATGAGCCGCCAGTGTGCGCGCACTGGCGACAATTTCGTCGAGGCTGCCCTCAAGCACACTGGGATGGCCGGCGACACGCCCGGGGAAGGGAAAGTATTCGATTCCGGTGCCCGCCAGCAGCGGCAGCACCGCCTCGACATGGGTGCCGCCGAGCAATCGGTTGACCCCGAAATCAACCGCGGCCTGCGCCGAAACCAGTTCGCTGCGCTGATCGAGTGACACCACTTCGAGATAGCTGGTGGCCCCGGCCTGCTGAATCTGCGCATTCAGTTCGCGCAGCGCCGGCAATGGCAAGCCGATGTCTTTGAAGCCGATATCGCGCACCCCGGCCGCAAGCGCCGCGTGCAGATGCTCGGCGGCATCGGCCACCGTCCGGTCGTGCCGGGTAAGCATGAAAATGAAACGCAGTCCCACCAATCGTCCTTGTGTGTCAGGCCGGGCAAGCACACTAGGCTACTCGTAGTTGCGGGCGTCCTCAATAACCAGGCCGTCGTTGGGCAGCGCGCCGGGGGCCAGCAACACGACTTCACCGCGCATCTTGGTCGCTTCACGCAAGGCCTGACGCAGCTTGTCGGCCAGTCCTTCGGGCTGGCCTTGCACCTCACAGCGCAGTTCCATCTCGTCATTGGCCATGGCGCCCGAAACAACCAGACGAGCTTTGGTCACCGCCGGAAACTGCTGCACCACGGTAGCAATCAGCTCGGGGCGGACGAACATCCCGCGCACCTTGGTGGCCTGATCGGCCCGTCCCATCCAGCCCTTGATACGGGTATTGGTACGCCCGCACGGCGACGGCTCGGGCATGATCGCCGACAAGTCGCCCGTACCGAAACGAATCATCGGATAGACCTCGTTGAAGCTGGTGATGACGATTTCGCCTACTTCACCAGCGGGCACAGGTTGGCCGGTGCCGGGACGGACGATTTCGAGAATGAGGTCCTCATCGAGAATCATCCCGTTTTGGGCTTCGGTTTCATAGGCGACCATACCGAGGTCGGCCGTGCCATACCATTGCAACACCTGTTCAAGCCCTTGATCGAAGAACCATTGCCGCAGCGATGGGGGCAAGGCTTCGGCGGCCACCAGCGCCCGTTTGAGATTGGAGATATCAGCGCCGGTTTCGCCGGCTTTTTCAATCATGATGCGCAGAAACGAAGGCGTGCCGACATAAGCATCGGGCTTGAACATGCGCACCAGTTCGAGCTGTTGTTCGGTCTGGCCAATACCCGCCGGAATGATCGCGCAACCAATCTTGCGCGCCGCCTGATGCACCATCCAGGCCCCCGGCGTCATGTGATAGCCAAAGCAGTTCTGCAGCACATGCCCGCGGCGGATACCGGCCGCATGCAAAGCCCGCGCCGTACGCCACGGATCATCGCCCCGTCCTTCGGCATCAAACACCGGACCGGGTGACATGTAGAGCGCGCCCAGCTCGCCCGGCGGCACCGTGACCAGACCACCGAACGGTGGGTCGGCCTGTTGCAGAGCACCCAGATCAGATTTGCGCAACACCGGCAAGGTGGCCAGCGCGGCGCGCGAATCGACCGCATCGGGCTCGATACCGCTCAGCCGTGCATTCCAGCCGCGGGCATTGCCGGCGGCGTGCGCCAGCAGGCGCGGCAGCCGGGCCATCAGACTGGCCTCGCGCACTGCAGGGTCTCGGGTTTCGAGGTCGTCGTAGAAATCGCTCATCGGTGAACCGGTTGGGTTGGAGGTTGCAGGGAATCAGAGCCAGCGTTTGCGACGGCGATACGCCTTGACGTCGCGGAACGACTTGCGGCCCTCCTGGGCAACGCCAAGATAGAACTCCTTGACGTCTTCGTTCTCGGCCAGTTCGGCGGCCGGCCCATCCATCACGATGCGCCCGCTCTCCAGAATGTAGCCATAGTCGGCATTGCGCAGCGCCACGTTGGTGTTCTGCTCGGCCAGCAGAAAGCTCACGCCTTCCTTCTGATTCAGGTCGCGCACGATATCGAAAATTTCCGCCACGATCTGCGGCGCCAGCCCCATGGACGGTTCATCGAGCAGAATCGTTTTCGGGTTGGCCATCAAGGCCCGGCCGACCGCGCACATCTGCTGCTCGCCGCCCGAGGTGTAGCCGGCCAGTGAGGCCCGCCGTTGCTTGAGTCGCGGAAAGTAGTGGTAAACCTTCTCAAGCGCCTCGCTCTGCGCGCTGCGCGACAGATTGCGGGTATAGGCACCGGTGAGCAGGTTATCTTCCAGTGACAGGTGTTCAAAACAATGCCGCCCTTCCATCACCTGGATCACCCCGCGACGCACCAGATCGGATGGCGTCAGGCGCACCGTCGATTCGCCCTTGTACTCGATCGAGCCTTTCGTCACCTCACCACGCTCACCTTTGAGCAGGCTTGAAATGGCGCGCAGGGTTGTCGTCTTGCCGGCGCCATTGGCCCCGAGCAACGCAACAATCTTGCCTTGCGGCAACTGCAGCGAAACACCCTTGAGCACAAGGATGACGTGGTTGTAGATCACTTCAATGCCGTTAACGACAAGCATCGGTTCAGCCACTTGCTTTCTCCGGATAGTCGGGGGGGTAGATCGGCGGG
>CAXBNM010000027.1:0-21676 GCA_963976885.1 uncultured Burkholderiaceae bacterium | reverse complement strand
TGTGCTGCCCGGCGACATCATCAACCGCTACGGCGCCGATACCGCTCGCTTGTTCACGATGTTTGCCGGCCCGCCCGATCAGAGTGCGGCCTGGTCGGACACCGGCGTCGAAGGCGGTTACCGTTTTCTGCGCCGGCTCTGGACATTGGTCTGGCAACGCCGCGATGCGCTGCGCAGCGACACCACCGTGCTCGATCACGATGCCTTGCCAGAGGAACTGAAGGCGATCCGCCGCGACATTCACCTCGTGCTGCGCCAGGCCAACTACGATTTCGAGCGCCTGCAATACAACACCGTCGTGTCGGCCGGCATGAAAATGCTCAACACGCTCGATGCGATGGGCGAGCCGGTAGCCGGTCAGCAGGCCGCCGTCATGCGCGAGGGATTGTCGATCCTGATCCGGGTGTTGTATCCGGTGGTGCCGCACATCACGCACGCACTGTGGCAGGCGCTCGACTTCAACACCGACGCCGGCGAGTTGCTCGATACAACCTGGCCCCAGGTCGACGAGGCCGCCCTGGTGCAGGATCAAATCGAGCTGGTGCTGCAAATCAACGGCAAGGTGCGCGGCAAGCTGCAGGTAGCGGCCACGGCCGACAAGGCAGCCATCGAGGCAGCAGCAACCGAAACCGATGCCTTCGTGCGCCACGCCGAGGGCAAGACCCCGCGCAAGGTGATTGTCGTGCCCGGCAAATTGGTGAACATCGTTGTCTAGGCGGCCAGACCCATCAGGCCCGTCGGGCCGGCGGCGCCTGCTCGCTCTGGGCAGCGCGCTGGCGGCGCTGGCGCCGCTGTCGGCCTGTGGCTTCAAACTGCGCCAGAGCGCCGACCTGCCCTTTGCCCGCGTCTATAACGCGCTGGGGCGAGGCTCGGGCCTGGGCAACGCCTTTGCCACCCAGGTTCGTATTGCCGGCGACACCAAGCTGGTCGACGATCGCGCGGCGGCCGATGCCGTCGTCGAACTGGTTGGCGAGCAGCGTGAAAAGGAAGCGGTTTCATTCTCGGTGTCGGGTAGTCCGCGCGAGTATGAATTGCGTTACCGGGTGCGCTTTCGGGTCGTCGATCCCAAAGGCGTGACGATTCTGCGGCCTACTGAAATTCTACTGCGCCGCTACATCACCACCACTGATGTCGAGGTGCTGGCCGAAGAGCTCGAAGAAGAGTTTCTCTACCGTTCGATGCAGCGCGACATGGTGCAGCAGATTCTGCGGCGCCTGGCCGCCATCGACCTGACGGCCGGATGAGTCGCTTGTGATTCTCAAACCAGAACAGGTAGCCGGCGCAGTCGAGCGCGCCGTCCCGGGGGCCGCCTGGGTGCACGGCGAAGAGCCGCTGCTGGTCATCGAAGCGGCCGACCGGATCCGCGCCGCGGCCCGTGCGGCCGGGTTTACCGAACGCATCGTGTTCGACGCCGACCGGCATTTCAAACCGGCGCAATGGGAACAAGAGGCCAACGCCTTATCGCTGTTTGCCGAGCGCAAGATCATCGAAATCAGGGTGCCGGCCAAACCGAAGCGTGATCTGATCGATTCACTGGCCGATTGGCTGGGCCGGGGCAGCCAGGATGAACTGATGGTGCTCGTGACCAGTGGCCGCCCCGAAGCGGCCGCCTTGCGCAGTGCCGGCTTCAAGACGCTGGAAGCGAAGGCAATGGTCGTGCAGATATTCCCGGTCGACTTTCGCGACCTGCCGGGCTGGATTGCCAACCGGCTGCGTCAACAGGAACAGCAAGCCGAACGCGAGCTGCTGACCCTGATCGCCGAACGGGTGGAAGGCAATCTGCTGGCGGCCAGCCAGGAAATTCGCAAGCTCGGACTGTTGTTCGGGCCGGGCCGCCTGCCCACCGATGAAGCCGCGGCCGCGGTGCTCGAAGTTGCCCGCTTTGACGGCCAGGATCTGGTCGACGCTATTCTGACCGCTGACATGCCACGCGCCCGGCGTTGCCTGGAAGGCATGCGCGGCGCCGGCCAGGCCGATGTGATGGTGATCTGGCAACTGGCGGACTGCGCCCGCGCCCTGTTGCGGCTGCGCGAAGCCATCGAAGCCGGCGAAGGCATCAGCCAGGGCTTGTTGCGCCAGATTCGCGCCTTCGGCCCCCGTCAGCGCCTCTATGAGCAAGGCGCCCGGCGAATCACCACGCGTCTGGCACGGCGCTCACTGACCGATTGTGCGCAGGCCGATACAATCGCCAAGGGATTTCAGCGCGGCGACAGCTGGCACCTGATTGAGCGCATCACAGTGCGCCTGGCCGGTTCGCAAACCTGACGCCGCTGTTCTCTTGCCTCTTTGACCTGGCGCCGCCTGTATTGCGCGCCGCCCGCTGCCCTCTCAGGCCGACATCATGAAAAACGACCCTATCGATATCCCCGCCTACGTCGCCGACATTGGCCGCCGGGCCCGCGCCGCCAGCCGGCGCATGGCCAGTGCGTCAACCGCAGCCAAGAATCAGGCCCTGCGCAGCATTGCCGGCCTGCTGCAAGACAATGCCGAAGCCCTGATTGCCGCCAATCGGCTCGACACCGAAACCGCCACCGCCGGCGGCGCCGACAATGCCTTCGTCGACCGGCTGACAATCAAGCCGGCCACCGTGGCCGCGATGGCGCAAGGCTTGCTCGACATTGCCGCCCTGCCTGAGCCGGTCGGCGAGATCAGCGACGTGCGCCAGCAACCGTCGGGTATTCGCGTGGGGCGCATGCGTGTCCCGCTGGGCAGCATCGGCATCATTTACGAATCACGCCCCAACGTCACCATCGACGCGGCGGGGCTGTGCATCAAGTCGGGCAACGCCACCATCCTGCGCGGCGGCTCCGAGGCCATTCACAGCAATCAGGCGCTGGCCGAACTGGTGCGCCAGGGGCTTGAGCAGGCGGGTCTGCCGGCCGATGCGGTGCAACTGATCGGCACCACCGACCGGGCCGCCGTCGGCGCCCTGATCAGTAACGACCAGGCCATCGATGTCATCGTGCCGCGCGGCGGCAAGTCGCTGATCGAGCGCATCTCGGCCGAGGCCCGAGTGCCTGTCATCAAACACCTCGACGGCATCTGCCATACCTTTGTCGACGCCAGCGCCGATCTGGCCATGGCCACCAAGGTCTGCGACAACGCCAAAACCCAGCGCTACTCACCCTGCAACACCATGGAAACGCTGCTTGTGCACGCGGCTGTTGCCGACGCGTTTCTGGCCAGCATCGGCAAAGTCTATGCCGACAAATCGGTTGAGATGCGCGCCGATCCGCGGGCGCTGAGCATTCTGCATGCCGCCGGCCTGCCGGCGGTAGCGGCCACCGACGAAGACTGGCGCACCGAGTATCTGGCCCCCATCATCAGTATTGCGGTGCTTGATGATCTCGACGCCGCGATCGAACACATCAACACCTATGGCTCGCAGCACACCGATGCCATCATTACCGAGCAACACAGTCATGCGATGCGCTTTCTGACCGAGGTCGACTCCGCCTCGGTCATGATCAACGCGTCGACCCGCTTTGCCGATGGCTTCGAGTTCGGGCTGGGCGCCGAAATCGGCATCTCGACCGACAAGCTGCACGCCCGTGGCCCGGTCGGCCTTGAAGGGCTGACCTCGCTCAAGTATGTGGTGTTCGGTCAGGGCGAAGTTCGTCAATGAGCAGCGCTTACCTCTGGATCAAGGCCTTCCATATCGTCATGGTGACGAGCTGGTTTGCCGGCTTGTTCTATCTGCCGCGTCTGTTCGTCAATCTGGCGATGGTCGATGCGGCCGCCCCCGACAGCGCCGGCAAAATAACCGCCAGCGCCGAACGCGAGCGACTGATGCTGATGGCTGGCAAGCTGTACCGCTTCATGGGCCCGCTGATGCTGCTGGCCCTGATTCCCGGTCTGGTGCTCTGGCTCGGCTATGGCATGGGTTCAGGGTCGGGCTGGTTACCGCTCAAACTGCTGTTCGTGCTGGGTCTGGTGGTTTATCACTTTTACTGCGGCCGCTTGCTGCGTGCGTTCGCCGACCGCCCGAGCCCGCGCAGCCACATCTGGTTTCGCTGGTTCAACGAGGCTCCGGTCATCGTCTTATTGATTGTCGTGGTACTGGTGGTGGTCAAACCGTTCTGAATCAGTACCTCCCACGTACACCCCTGTTTGCAAGGTATGTTTGCCAATGAAAACGATTGAATACTTCATGGTCCCGTCTTCCCCCTGGACCTACCTCGGCCATGAGCGGCTGCGTCAGATCGCCGACAAGCACGGCGCGAGCATCATCATCAAGCCGTTCGATCTGGGTCGGGTGTTCCCGCTCTCGGGCGGCCTGCCGCTGCCCAAACGGGCGCCGCAACGGCAAAGCTACCGCTTTGAAGAACTGAAGCGCTGGCGCGACGAAACCGGCGTACCGCTGAACATCGAGCCCAAATTCTTTCCGCCACCGGTTGCCGATGCACTGCGGATGCTGGTGGCCGCCAAAATCAGCCACGGTGACGACCAGGCCTTTGCACTGGCCGGCGCGTTCATGAAAGCCGTATGGGCGGAAGAAAAGAATATCGGTGACACCGCCACGCTGGTGACGCTGGCCGATGATCTCGGCATGGAAGGCAGCGAGCTGCTGAGCCAGTCGGCCTCGGTGCAAGCCGACCTCGATCGCCTGACCGAAGAGGCCATCGAAGCGCAGGTCTTCGGTTCGCCCTGGTATCGCATCGATGGTGAGAACTTCTGGGGCCAGGACCGACTCCATTTTGTCGACAAAGCGCTTGCCGCCAAGGCCTGAATCCACGTGACCGACGCCATCGACCAGGCCGTTGCCCGGACCAGCCCCGCCTGTTTTGCCCCCTGCCCGCGCGGCCTTGAACAAGCCCTCGCCGAAGAACTGCAAGCTCTTGGCGTCGCGGAGGTCGATGTCGTCAACGGCGGGGTCGGCTTTCAGGCCGACTGGGCGTTGATCGGCAAACTGAATCTGCACACCCGGCTGGCCAGCCGCATCCTGGTGCAACTGGAGTCGCGGCGCTATCGCAATGACAAGGATCTGTACAAGATCGCTTACGGTGTGGCCTGGGAAGACTGGTTCGGCCCGGAGCAGACCCTGCGTGTGGACACCAATGCAATCCGCTCGATACTTGGCAATCTGAACATCGCCACCTTGCGGGTCAAGGATGCCATCGTCGACCGCTTGCGCGAGCAAACCGGCGAGCGCCCCAACATCGACACCCGTGAGCCGCAGGTGCGGGTGTTCGTGTTTCTGACTGATCGCCAGGCAACGCTGTATCTCGACACCAGCGGTGAGAACCTGTTCAAGCGCGGCTGGCGCGGCCGCCATGACAAGGGCGCCGCTCCGCTCAAGGAAAACCTGGCCGCCGGCCTGCTGGCCCTGGTCGGCTGGACGCCGGGCACGCCGCTCTACGATCCGTTCTGTGGCTCGGGCACCATCGTCATCGAGGCCGCACAACAAGCGCTCGGCATCGCTGCCGGCGGTATGCGCCACTTCGGTTACGAGAATTTACGGGCCAGCCCAAGCGCGATCTGGGCCAGCGCCGGCGCCAGACCCGATCGCAGCGCGGACGCCGACGCTGATGCCGTTGCCGAGGCGGCTGACGACAGCACGCCGCTGGCCGACGCCAATATCTTTGCCAGCGATATCGACCCGGCAATGAGCGCAATGACGCGCACGAATGCGCAACGCGCTGGTGTCAGCCGTGCGTTGGCGGCCATTCATACCGGTGACTTCGTGACCATGGCCGCGCCCTGCTCAACGCCGGGCATGATCATCACCAATCCGCCCTACGGCGAGCGGATGGATTTCGGTCAGAGTGAAGGAGATGTCTGGGGCAACAACGATGGCCTGCTGGCCATGGGCAACCACATGCGCGAGGCCTTTCCGGGCTGGACGATCTGCATGCTCAGCGCCGACCTGAAACTGCCGGGCAAGCTTGGCCTGAAAGCGTCGCGCCGGATCGTGCTCTACAACGGTCCGATCGAGGCGCGCCTGTTCGTCTTCGAGATGCGCGAGCGCACCAGCTGAGGCTTGCTAGACAATACCCAGATGCTCGGTGCCGCGTGACAGATCGGTCTCGGCGGCCTTGCTGTTGAGCTTGATGTTCAGGCGCAAGTCGTTGACCGAGTCGGCGTTACGCAGCGCATCTTCGTAAGTAATCATGTCGGCCTCGTACAGGTCGAACAGCGCCTGATCGAAGGTCTGCATGCCGAGTTCACGGCTCTTTTTCATGATCTCTTTGATACCGCCCACATCGCCCTTGAAGATAAGGTCGGAAATCAGCGGCGAGTTGAGCATGATTTCCACGGCCGGCGTGCGTCCCTTGCCCTTGGCCAGCGGAATCAGACGCTGCGAGATGATGGCGCGCAGGTTCAGCGACAAATCCATCAGCAGTTGCGCGCGCCGCTCTTCGGGAAAGAAGTTGATGATCCGATCCAGCGCCTGGTTGGCGCTGTTGGCGTGCAGCGTCGACACGCAGAGGTGACCGGTTTCAGCAAACGTCACCGCATGCTCCATCGTTTCACGATCGCGAATCTCACCGATCATGATTACGTCGGGAGCCTGACGCAGCGTGTTTTTAAGCGCCACTTCCCAGCTGTCCGTATCCACACCCACTTCCCGGTGAGTGACGATGCAGTTGCTGTGCGGATGCACGAATTCCACCGGATCTTCGATGGTCACGATATGACCGTAGGAGTTTTCGTTGCGATGACCCATCATCGCTGCCAGCGTATTCGATTTACCTGAACCCGTCGCCCCGACCACAATGATCAGGCCGCGCTTGTTGAGCGCCAGTTCGGCCAATGTCGGTGGCAGGTTCAACTCTTCAAACTTCGGAATTTCCGATTTGATGGTTCGCAGCACCAGGCCGACCCGGCCCATCTGCATGAACGCATTGACCCGGAAGCGGCCCACGCCGACCGGACTGATCGCAAAGTTGACCTCACGATGCTCTTCAAACTCGGCGGCCTGCTTGTCGTTCATCAGCGCCCGCGCCAGTTCGGTCGTGTGCGCCGAACTGAGGGGTACGTTGGACACCGGAAAGAGCCGGCCATCGACCTTGAAGGCCGGCGGAAACTCGGCCGTCAGGAACAAATCCGAACCGTTCTTGCTGATCATCAAACCCAGCAGATCCTGAAGAAATTTTGATGCCTGTTCGCGTTCCATGTTTTCTGGTGTCCTGATTAGTTCATCACAAACGTCGAGCGGAAGATCGACCCGACGGCGCCGTGCTTAACCGGGGAAGTTTTCCTTGACCGTGGCGGCGTGCCGGGCCTCCGCCATCGAAATGACATTGCGGCGCACCAGATCGGTCAGACACTGATCGAGGGTCTGCATGCCGATGGCGCCACCGGTCTGAATCGCCGCGTTCATCTGCGACACCTTCGCCTCGCGGATCAGGTTGCGAATGGCCGGCGTGCCAATCATGATTTCGTGCGCCGCCACCCGGCCCGAACCATCCTTGGTCTTGAGCAGACTTTGCGAGATCACCGCCTTGAGCGATTCGGACAACATTGCCCGCACCATGTCTTTCTCGGCGGCCGGGAACACGTCGACAATCCGGTCGATGGTCTTGGCGGCCGACGAGGTGTGCAGCGTGCCAAACACCAGGTGACCGGTTTCGGCAGCGGTCAGCGCCAGCCGGATCGTTTCCAGATCGCGCATCTCGCCCACCAGAATGATGTCCGGATCTTCCCGCAGCGCCGATTTGAGCGCGTTGCCGAATGACAGCGTTTGCGGCCCCACCTCCCGCTGGTTGATCAGACAGCGCTTGGACTCATGCACGAATTCGATCGGATCCTCAACGGTCAGGATGTGACCGTAGTGGTTCTCGTTGATGTAGTTGATCATGCCGGCCAGCGTGGTCGACTTGCCCGAACCGGTCGGGCCGGTCACCAGCACCATGCCCCGCGGCTGGTCCGAAATTTCCTGAAAAATCTTCGGCGCGTTCAGTTCCTCGAGCGACAGAATCTTCGAGGGAATCGTCCGCATCACCGCACCGGCACCGCGGTTCTGCACAAAGGCGTTCACCCGGAAACGCGCCAGACCCGGAATCGCGAACGAGAAATCGACCTCAAGGTTTTCCTCGTAGAACTTGCGCTGCGAGTCATTCATGATGTCGTAGATCATGCCGTGCACATCTGAGTGCTCCATCGGCGGCAGGTTGATACGACGCACATCGCCGTGGACGCGAATCATCGGCGGCAGACCTGACGACAAGTGCAAATCAGAGGCTTTGTTCTTGACCGCGAAGGTCAACAGTTCGGCAATATCCATGCTTGTTCCTATGCTGGTAGGCTATCCGGATCACGAAATATTCAGACAAACCCCCGTGCTCAGGCACAAGCATTCGACAAACAGACGTATTCAGCGATGAACGGCGCTCCCTTGCCCCCCGAAAACACGAATTCCCCTTTTACCGCCGGCCCGGCGGCGCTGGCCGCTGCCGATCAGCGCCGCCAGACCGTGCTGGCCCGGATGGCGGCCGCCTGCGCCCAGGCGGGTCGTCCAGCCGCCGACGTGCACCTGCTGGCGGTCAGCAAGACCTTCGATGCCCCGCATTGCCTGGCCATGGCGGCGGCCGGCCAGCGCAGCTTTGGCGAAAACTATCTGCAAGAAGCGCTGGCCAAACAGGAGTGGATGCGCGCGCACTGGCACGAGGCGCCGCTGCAGTGGCATTTCATCGGCCCGATTCAGTCCAACAAGACCCGGCCCATCGCCGAGCATTTCGACTGGGTGCACACCGTTGACCGCTTGCGCATCGGCCAGCGGCTGAGCGATCAGCGCCCGGCCACGCTGGCACCGCTGCAGATCTGCCTGCAGGTGAATATCGACGAAGAAGACACCAAGAGCGGCTGTACGCCGGACGAGGCGCCCGAACTGGCGGCGCAACTGGCCGCGCTGCCCCGCCTGGTGTTACGCGGCCTGATGGCCATACCGGCCGCCAGCGAGGACCCGGCCCAACAGCGCGCCGCGTTTGCCCGTCTACGCGTGTTGCGCGACCAATGCCAGACAGCCATTGAGGATTCAGGCCAGGCTGACGCTGCCCCGCTCGACACCTTGTCGATGGGCATGACAGGTGACCTCGAAGCCGCGGTGGCCGAAGGCGCAACAATTGTCCGGGTCGGCACGGCCTTGTTCGGCGTGCGCCCCAAGCCTGCCGCCGGCTGAGCCGCGCGCCGAGTGACTGGCGGGCGCACCCGCGCCGGCCAGTGCCGGTCAGTGTCGGCCATCAGAGGCCATCAGAGGCCAGCGCAAGCCAACACAAAAAGCCCAACCGGCATGACCCGGACGGGCTTTCAGTGATCGGCGCGCCGATCTGGCAGCAATTTGTGCTGTCTGGTATCGACTACCTGACACCAGCGTCTGAGCGCACGCCCGGCAACCGGGCGCCGGCGCTCAGCAAGGCATTACATTGCTTTGACAGCAGCCGACAGACGGCTCTTGTAACGCGCAGCGGTGTTCTTGTGAATGATCCGCTTGTCGGCGATCCGGTCGATCAGCGACTGCGAGCTCAGGAAAGTGGCCTTGGCCTGTTCCTTGTCACCCGTGGTGATGGCCTTGCGAACCTTCTTGATTGCCGTGCGCAGGCTGGAAGCCTGAGCGGCATTGTGCTGGTTGCGGGCAACAGCCTGCTTAGCGCGTTTTTTTGATGACTTAATATTGGCCATGAGAATCCTGGTTTCTTGCCGGGCAGTATATTGCCGTGGTGTTTCAAACGAAGCCTTCCATTATAGCCCTATCGCGGCCAAAATCAGAAGCCCCTGCTGGTGCGCGCCGTAAAACGGCCAATTGCAGTCCTATCATCGCCTAATCGGCCTCTTTTCGCGCTCTTCTCGCCCTCGATTCCCTTGAATCTGCTCCGCTCCGCCGCTACCGTCAGTGGCCTGACCCTGTTATCCCGCATCTCGGGCCTCGTCCGTGAAACCCTGATCGCCGCCGTTTTTGGCGCCGGCCCCCTCACCGATGCCTTCTTCGTCGCCCAGCGACTGCCCAACATGCTGCGCCGGATGTTTGCCGAAGGCGCGTTTTCCCAGGCCTTCGTGCCCTTGCTGGCCCAAACCCGCGAGCAAGCCGATACGGCCGGCAATCTGGAGGCGGCGCAGCGGCTCATCAACCGGGTCGGCACCGCGCTGTTCTGGGCGGTGTTCCTTATTACCGTTGTCGGCGTCGTGTTTGCGCCGCAACTGGTGACTCTGGTCGCCTCGGGCCTGACCCACGACCCGGCCACCTTCGCCAGCGCGGTCTGGATGACCCGAATCATGTTTCCGTACATCCTGCTGATCTCGATGGTTGCGCTGGCCGCCGGCATTCTCAACACCTGGCACAACTTCGCCATTCCGGCGATCACGCCGGTGCTGCTCAATCTGTCGATGATCGGCGCTGCCCTGCTGTTGGCCGACCGCTTCGATCCGCCGATTCATGCCCTTGCCATAGGCGTGTTGCTCGGCGGCATTGTCCAGCTGGCGCTGCAATTGCCAGCCCTCAAGCGCATCGGCATGCTGCCGCGCCTGAGCCTCAATCTGCGCGGCGCCTATACCGATCCGCACACGCGACGCATCCTCAGCCTGATGGCACCAGCCATCCTGGCCGTTTCGGCAGCGCAGATCAGCCTGCTGATCAACACCCATATCGCCTCGCTGCTGGCCGCCGGCTCGGTCTCCTGGGTGTCATTCGGCGACCGGCTGATGGAATTCCCCAATGGCTTGCTCGGCGTGGCCATCGGCACCGTCTTGCTGCCCAGCCTGTCGGCCGCCGCCCGCGCGCCCGACGATGCCAGCGCCACGCCCACCGCAGGCCCGGACCGCTTCAGCGCGCTGCTCGACTGGGGGCTGCGGCTGGCGCTGCTGCTGGTCACGCCGTGCGCCATTGCGCTGGCCGTGATGGCCGAACCGCTGACCGCCATGCTCTATCACTACGGACAATTCGACGGCCGCGACGTCGCGATGACAGCACTGGCCGTGCAAGGCTATGCGGTCGGCCTGATTGCACTGATCGGCATCAAGGTGCTTGCCCCCGGCTTCTTTGCTCAGCAGAACGTCGCCACGCCGGTAAAAATTTCGGTCGCCTCGCTGATCGCCACCCAATTGCTGAATCTCGTGTTCGTGCCGATGTTCGCGCATGCCGGACTGGCCTTGTCGATTTCGGTAGCCGCCTGGCTCAACGCCGGCTTGTTGCTGACCTTGTTGCTGCGCAGTGGCCGCTACCAGCCGGCCCCGCACTGGCCGCGCTTTCTGCTCCAGATCGGTCTCGGCGTGACCGCGCTGGCCGCGCTGCTGATCTGGCTGGTTCCGCAACACGACTGGGTGGCCATGGGCGCCACGCCACTGCAACGCATCGGCCTCGTGCTGGCCATCGTCGTTGCCGGCGCCATTGTCTATGGTGCGGTACTGTTACTGAGTGGCGTGCGCCCGGCGCACTTCGCTCGCCGGCCCGACGCCGACCCCAACGCCGGCGCCTGAACCCGCCGCACCCTCATTCATTCAGGAGTTCAACCATGTCCATCGTATTCATCGGCGGCGGCAACATGGCCAGCGCCATCATCGGCGGCTTGCTGGCCCGTGACCACAAGCCGGCCGACATCCTCGTCGTCGACCCCGACGAAGCCGCACGCGGCCGCTGCCAACGCGAGCTCGGCGTGCCGGTTGCCAGTGCGCTCAACGAGCCGCTGGCAGCCGGCTCGATGCTCGTGCTCGCCGTCAAACCCCAGATCATGAAAGCAGTCTGCGAACCCCTGGCCGAGTTGATCGGCGCAGCCACCGTTATCAGCATTGCCGCCGGCGTGCGTATGGCGAGTCTGACAACATGGCTGGGCGGCCACACGAAGATCGTGCGGGTCATGCCGAACACGCCGGCACTGGTTGGCATGGGCGCAGCGGGCATGGTGGCCGACCCGTCGGTCAGCGAGTCCGAACGGGATGCGGCACGCGCCGTCATGGCTGCTGTAGGTCTGGCGCTGTGGGTCGACAATGAAGACGACATCGACGCGGTCACCGCCGTCAGCGGCAGCGGCCCGGCCTACGTGTTTCGCTGGATGGAGGCACTTGAGGCGGCGGCCCTGGCGCAAGGGCTGCCGGCCGATGTAGCCAATGCGCTGGTCTTGCAGACAGTCCGCGGCGCAGCCGAACTGGCCCAGCGCTCACCGCACGATTTGCGCACGCTGCGCGAGCAGGTGACCTCACCCAAGGGCACGACGGCGGCCGGGCTCGACGCCATGGAACACGCGGGTATCGGCAAAGCCATTACCGCAGCCGTGCAAGCCGCGCACGCCCGCAGCGTGGAGTTGGGTAAGGGCTGAGCTAATCTCGGCACTTGCCGGCTGTGCCGGTGTGGCAGGCTCTCAGCCGAGGCGGCGCCCCTGCCCCACGCCCGCCACCCGTCGCCGACGTCGGCAGAGTCACGTCAGAGCCGGCAGCACGGTGGCGCGACATGTCCCGAATCCTATGCTGCGCGCGCCGTCGCGCTGGCAGCGACCGCGCAGCACAATGGCATCGCCGTCCTCCAGGAAGCTGCGCGTCTCGCCGTTGTCCAGCGTAATCGGCCGCTTCCCGCCCAGGGACATTTCCAGCATCGAGCCTTCCTGGCCGGGAGCCGCCCCAGAGAGCGTCCCGGAGCCGAACAGATCACCGCTGCGCAGACTGCAGCCATTGACGGTGTGGTGCGCCACGAGCTGCGCCACCGTCCAATAAGCCGCGCTGGCGAAGTTGGACTGAGACAGACGCTGCCCGCTACTGCCGGCGGCACGCATTCTGGCCGTCTGCAGCCAGACTTCCAAGCCGATATCAATGGCGCCTTGCGCGCGGTTGGCTTGCGAGTCCAGATAAGGCAGCGGCTCGGGGTCTCCCGCCGGCCGCTCAAACGCACTGCGAAACGGGGCCAGTGCTTCCATGGTCACGATCCACGGCGACACGGTGCTGGCAAAGTTCTTCGACAGAAATGGGCCCAATGGCTGGTACTCCCAAGCCTGCAGGTCGCGCGCGCTCCAGTCGTTGAAGAGCGCAATCCCGAATACGTGATCCTCGGCATCGCCGATCGTGATTGGCCGGCCCTGCTCATTGCCCTGACCAATGAAAACGCCAACCTCCAACTCAAGGTCAACGCGCGCGCTCGGGCCGAACGCCGGGTGCTTGTCATCTTCGCCCCGGCGTTGCCCAACAGGGCGCGGAAAGTCAGTGCCGCTGACGTTGATGGTCGAACTGCGGCCGTGATAGCCAATGGGCACCCATTGATAGTTGGGCAGCAGCGGATTGTCAGGACGAAACTGCTTGCCCACCGCGATGGCGTGGTGCAGGCCGACATAGAAGTCGGTGTAGTCGCCGATCTCACACGGCAGGCCCATCGTCACCGCAGCCATCGGCGACAGCGCGTTGCGCCAGCTGGCTTCGGTGGCACTGCCCTCGCGCAGACCCTGGCTCAGCTTGAGCCGCAAGGCCCGACGCGCTGCCGGCGCTGTGGACATCAATGCCTTCATGTCGGTAGACGCCACCAGGCCAGTGGCCTGCAGGTCCAGTACCTGATCGCCAATGGCCACGCCGATTCGCCATTCGCTGTCACCGTCCTGCCCGCCCGCAGGTCGAAAGCGGCCAAACGGCAGATTCTGGATCGGAAAATCGGTGTCGGGGTCGTTGGCCGTCGTCACCCAGCTTTGCAGCCCCGGGTCATGGGTTTCGTCGCAGGTCGCGCTCATGACGTGAACTCGCGTTCGTGCAGAAAGGCAGCATGCTGCGGCGCCCGCTTGGTCCTTGACCACTCCTCCAGCATGTCCCATTTAACGGCGTCGAGGCGCTTGACCATCGCGTCCTCTTCGGGATCGGGGCAAGCCAGTTCGAGGCGGTGGCCATTGGGGTCGAAAAAGTAGATGGAGTGAAAGGCGCCGTGGTCGGTCACGCCAAGTACCTCGACGTTGTGCGCCTCAAGATGCTGCCGGTACTCGAGCAGTGTCTCCCGGTCCGCAACGCGGAAGGCGATATGTTGAACCCAATCGGGCGTGTTCGGGTCGCGACCCATTGCCGGCTGCGTCGGCAACTCAAAGAAAGCCAGAACGTTGCCATCGCCCGCATCGAGAAAGATGTGCATATAGGGGTCAGGCGCCTTCGTCGACGGCACCTGGTTCTCGGCAATCGCCAGCACAAAGTCCATCTTCAACATCTGCTGGTACCACAGCACGGTCTCTTTGGCGTCGTTGCAGCGATAAGCAACGTGGTGAATACGGTCGATCTTCATGGTTCAGTCTTCCTCGTCGAATGGGGTCGTTCACCGGGGTGGCGGCTTTACCCAGGCGATCACGCAATACGGGTCGGGTTCGGGCTTGTTTCCGCGTGTTCGATCTGCGCGCGCACCAGTCTGAGCAGCAGCGCGGATTTGATACTTTCTGCTTCGGCCTCATCCCACAAATTATTGATCTCGTGCGGATCATTCTGCAGATCGTAGAGTTCGCCCCAGTCTCCCTCCTGAAAAACAGACAACCGATGGCGATTCGTCACCAGCGTGCGGACGCTGACAGCGTTCTTGAAACCCATGTAGGCACGTTGCTGGTTCTCTTCGATCAGCACGGCGTCGCGGCCGGAGGGCAGCGCCTCGCCGACCGTGTCGAACAAGGCTTTGCCCTGACTGCCGTTCGGCGCCGAGATGCCGGCTCGCGCCAGGATCGTCGCCGGCAGATCGATGGACGACACAAGATCGTCTCGCCGCGCCGCTGGCGCGTCTGCGCTCGAGGCAGCAGCGGCGCTCGGGTCGCGCCAGATGAAAGGCACGCGAACCAGCCCCTGATAATGCAGTGGGCCCTTGAGCACAATGCCATGATCGCCCATCAAATCGCCGTGATCCGCGGTGAAGACCACCACGGTATTCTTGTCTGCACCGCAACTTTTCAGCGTGTTCATGACCATGCCGATTCGGTCATCAATGTTGGTGATCATCCCGTAGGTCAGCGCAATCATCTCCTGCAGCTCACGCGCCGACGCCGCAAACAGGCGCGGGCTGTCGACCCTGGCCGCGCCACTTTCACGTTCGTCGATGAGCCACTGGACATGGCGCGGCTGACGAACGGCTGGGTCCTGGCTGTACGGCAGCGGCATGTCCTCGGGTCGGTACATGTTCCAGTAGCGACCAGGGGGCGTCCAGGGGTGATGCGGATCTGGGAACGAGCACATCAGCGCAAAGGGTTGGTCAGGATGATGCTGGACGTGCTCTGTAATCCACCGGCTCGACTGCTCGGCAATGAAATGAGACGGATAGCTGAACTCATCCAGTGTCGTCCGCCAGGCTTGGGGGGCGGCAATATTGGGATCGCGCACGCCGTGCTCGCGCCCGCGACGTTTAGCCAACTCCGGATGCTCGCGCTCGAGCCAGCGCAACCAGTCGCCGAAGCATTCGTCGCCGTGCCCGTTGCACAGAACGACATCCTGAAAACCATAGTATGGCGTTCGCATCTGATGGGCGGGATCGCGCCAGGCGCTGAGCAATTCCTGGCCGTAGGCCACCGAGTCAGGCTCACCGCGTCGTGACTCCGGCAAACCCGCAACTGGCCGGGTGCCGGGCAATTTGGGCGCCGGCTGGAGCAAGGGCGGGATGTCTTCCATGTTCTGGATGTGACTCTTGCCGACCAGCGCGGTGCGGTAACCGGACTGACCGAGCAGATCGGCGAAAGTCACCGATTCAAGTGGCAGCGGTACGCCATTGCTTCGCGCCCCGTGCACGGAAGGCATGCGCGAGGTCATGATCGAACCCCGGTTCGGCATGCACACCGGTGTTGCGACATAGGCGCGATCAAAGCTGACGCCATCGTCCGCCAGTGCATCGATGTTGGGCGTGCGCACGATCGAATTGCCATAGCAACCCAAATGATCCGCACGGTGCTGGTCAGTGATGAAAATCAGAAAGTTCGGTTGCATGTCGTTGACCTATCGCATCAAGTTCGGCAGCCCGGTCGCGATGCCCGGAAAAGCCAGGATAAGGCCGGCTGTAAAGACCATCGCGAGCACGAAGGGACCAACACCGACAAAGATGTGAGCAAGTTTCAGGTCGGGCCGCGCCGCCTTGACGGTGAACACATTGACGCCCACCGGTGGAGTAATCAGGCCCAGCTCAATGAGAATGATGACGATGATGCCGAACCAGATCAGGTCTATTCCCTGGTCCTGCAAAGTCGGCAGGAACATCGGTACGATCAGTACCAGGATGCCCAAGGCCTCAAACACCATTCCGAGCAACACGCACAGCAAACCGATCGCGAGGACCAGACCAACCCCGGACAGCCCCCACTGATTGACCAGTTCCAGCATGGCGTAGGGCATGCCGGTGATATTGATGAACTGCGAGAACACCAACGCGCACGAAGCAATTGCGAATATCGACGCGCTGATGCCGACAGCACTGCCCATGACCTCCAGATACTCCTTCGTCGTGCGCATCTTGCCGCGTGCCAGAGCGAACAACCAGGCGCCGATTGCACCGACACTGGCCGCCTCGGTCGGCGTGAAAACCCCGAGGTAGATGCCACCAAGCACCAATGCAAACAGCCCGACAAAGGCCCAGGTCTTCTTCAGTGCAACGATACGATTCGCCCATGACATGACCGTGCCTTCGGGCGCAATACCGGGACGAAAGCGTACCCAGATACCGATCGTGATCATGAAGATCACCATCATCAAGGCGCCCGGCACGACCCCGGCGATGAACATGCGACCGATATCTTCGCGTGCAAAAATGCAGTAGATGACCATCGGAATGCTGGGCGGAATCAGGATGCCCAGCGTGCCACCGGCGGCGATGGTGCCAGCCGACAGGCTGTCGTGGTAACCGTATTTGCGCATCGGCGGCATTGCCACCTTGGTCATCGTGGCTGCAGTGGCGATCGAGCTGCCACATACGGCCGAGAATGCGCCGCAGGCCAGCACGGTCGACATGGCCAGCCCTCCGCGCAACCAGCCGACGACGGCATCGCCGAACTGAAACAGTTCTTCGGCGATGCGGCCGCGCCGAATGAATTCACCCATCAGGATGAAAATCGGCACCACAACGAGGTTGGGATTGACGATCATTTCAGCGATCTGTTGACCCGACATCGCAATGGCCGACTCCCAGCCACGAACCATCCCAAAGCCCACGAAACCAACCAACAGCGTCGCATAGGCCAGTGGTATACCGGTAAAACTCAGTGCGATCAGAATCGCAAAGCCGATCAGTGCGGCAGTCATACGGACTCCGTTTCGTTTTCCGTCGAAGCGTGCCAGCCTGAAAGCAACACGGCCAGCGCGGCGAAAACCAGTGCGGCAACGACCGCGTAGACCCATCCGATTGGAAATTCGAGCACCGACGTGAGCTCACCGAAGTCGATCGTGTGCCAGGCGTGTCGCGCCAACAGCGCGGCCAGCGCAGCCGTACCCAATACCTCCCAGATGAATACCCAGCGCGGATAACCGCGTGGGGAAAGGCTTCGCAGCGGCCCGTCGAACAGGTCGACGCAGATATGGATGCGCAGCGCTGCGACGACGATGAGCCCCGCCCCAACCAGCACAGCCAGCAGGGCGTTGGTGATCTCGGCAGCACCGAAGATGGCGTTGTTGAAGAAGTAGCGCATCACCACATCGGTGACCGTGAGCAGCGTGATCACTGCGGCACAAACAGCACCGATCGCTTGACCACTACGGTAGACGAACGGCACCCACGAGGACTGTTGATTCATCAAACGGTCTCCTGAAATCAATGCAGAGCAATGGAAGCGTGCGCGCGTACAACCACGCCGCCGCGCGGATTCAGGGCTTGGCCAGCGCCTTGTACTCGTTCTTGAAATCGTCGAGCACGGCCTTGCCATCGAGCCCGGCCTTGGCGGCGATGCGTTCGAATTCCTTGTAGGACGGTTCGGCGGCTTTCTGCAATTCGGCATAGAAGGTCGGGTCAACATCCACTACCTTGATGCCATCGGCCTTCATCTGATCAAGCGCCTCAGCAGCAGAGGCGTTGGCGGCCTTGCCGACACGCGCAGCCAGCTTCTCGCCCGACAACTCCATGAGTGCGGCACGATCCTTCTCGCTGAGCGATGCGAACTTGCGCTTGTTGATGAACATCGAGAAGCCTGACGAGGTCGCGCCGGACGGAAAAAGAGTGATTGCCTTGGTGTAAGGTGCCGCCTTGAAATCGACAGCGCCGTCCAGGATCAAACCGTAATAGCCTTCGACCACGCCGCGCGACACCGACTCGCTGATCTTCACTGCCGGGCTTGTGATCGGGCTGATGTCCAGATTTTTCAGCAGATCAGCGGCCTCACCGGGCAATGCCCACATCTTGCGCCCTTTCAACTCTGCCATTGAGTTGATCGGCGTGTCACTCAGACTGTAAAGCTGACCACCGGTGAAATTGAAGACTGACAGCAACTGCACGTCGGGGAACTGCTTCTTGTCGGCGAAGTGCTTTTGATAGGTGCGCCAGAAAGCCACCGATGCGGCCTCAGCATCCGTGACAAGCCATGGCAGCGACGACACCTCAAGCAAGGGCGCCTTGCTTTTGATGAACGGGTTGATTGAGAACGCGACATCGAAGATGCCTGAAGCAACACCCTGCAACTGCTGCGGCGGCGGTGCCAGGCTGCCGGCGGCGAACTCGATCTTGACATTGTTGGCGGTCGCCTTCTCGACATCGGCGGCCCAATCGTGCAACACCTTGTGCATGAAATGACTCGGCGGCACAAATACGTTCATCAACAGACTGGTCTCGGCGTGGGCCGGTACGGCAGCAAATGCGGCGGTCGTCGCAAGCAAGCACGCGCTTAAGAGTCGTCGGATCATGGGTTTTCGCTCCTGGTTCAAGGTTAGTCGCGCTGTCATCGTGCAGCGCGTGGCGCCAGTGTTGCGCCGCAAGCCGATTCGGGTCAATACTTGAGCCAGTCAATACATAACTGATTTTCATGAATCTGAATCGCCTCTGGCACCTGCATCTGATCATCGAGATGGGCAGCTTTGCTGCCGCCGCGCGGCACGCCGGCGTGAGCCAGCCGGCATTGTCCAAGTCAATGAAATTGCTGCACGACGAACTGGGCGTGCGCCTGTTCGACAAAGTGGGTCGCCGGCAGGTGCCGACCAATGCCGCGCTGAAGGCCGCCAGAACCGCATCGCGACTGCATGCAGAGCTCGATGCGGTCAAATCGGCTGCGCCCGGCCATGGCATCCCTGCGCCGCCGCGTACGAGTGCTGCCATGCGTGTCGGCCTTGCGCCTGCCGCCGCCATGCTCTACGGCCCCTGCATACAGGCAGTCTGGCAGGCGCGCGAACCCGAAGGGTTCATCGAGTTCGTCGGGGGCAGCGGATTGATGCTGATCAATCAACTTCGCAGCCGGCAACTGGACCTCATCATTGCGCCGCAACCCAGACATGAGATCGTGACTGATCTGCATTGGTTACACCTGCACAGCAGCACGCCGATGATTTACGCGCGTACAGATCATCCCTTGAGTGATGCCAGCTCTTTGCACGGCATCAGGCATGCAGGCTGGGCTGTCGCCGGACAGGCTGACACGGCCGGCAGCGTCATCGAGGAAACACATCGAGTACGCAAGCTCGCACGCCCGCGAATCCTGGCGCAATGTCAGGACTACGAAACCATGTTGAATCTGGTTGCGCGCAGTGATCTGCTGTGCGTTGTGCCTCACCCCGTCCTGATGACGGGCCAGCAAGCTATTCGACCACTGAGCATCCGGGAAGGCCTGCCGCAATACCAGGTAGGCATGTTCTGGCTTCGAACACAGACGCAACCGAGCCAGGCCTTGATTCGCGCGATTGTGTCCGCGTTGAAGGCACTGCGCGCAGCAACCACATCACCGCCCGCAAAATGACGCAAGGAGTGAACCGAGAACCGCTGAATGGAGCCGATTGCATGGCTGAAACCTCTTCATCTACCCACGCAACCCTTCAACGGCTCGCCGATCAACGCAACAGTCCCAACGCAACAGTCCCCTGGGAGAGGTACCAGACCTCTCAATGAACTGGTCTGAATTGGGCCCCGTAGACATTCAACCTGAATCTAGTGAACCCCAACCGCCTGGCCTGATCCGGCGCTGGAGTGGATACCATCTCGGCGATCCAACCGCCCCGCCAGCGTTGTCAGCCCCAATGCGCCGAGCACGACCAGCGCGCCAATCCAGGGGGTTGCCATCAGTCCCGATTGCGCCACGATCAGCCCACCGCCCCAGGCACCGCCAGCAATCCCGATATTGAACGCGGCGATATTCAAACCTGAGGCAACATCCACAGCCTCGGGGGCGTCAAGCTCGGCGCGCTGCACCACATACACCTGCAAACCCGGTACGTGGCCGAACGCCACAGCCCCCCATGCCAACACCGTGGCCAGCGCAAGCCATGTGTTGGAAGCCGTGAAGGTCAGCGCAAACAACACCAGTGCGAGCAGCGCAAAGATAATCTGCAGCGCCCCGATCGGCCCTTTTTTATCTGCCAGCTTGCCGCCCCAGATGTTGCCGAATGCCACCGACACGCCATACACCAGCATGACCAGGCTGACACTGCCCGCCGAGAAGCCGGATACTTCCTGCAGAATCGGCGCGAGGTAGGTGAAGGCGATGAACGAGCCACCGTAGCCCATGGCTGTCATGGCGTACACAAGCAGCAGGCGCGGCTTTTTCAGCACCGCAAACTGCGCCATCAGCGAGGCCGGCGCGCTTTGTGCAAGGTTGTTGGGCACCAGAATCCAGCTACCGACAAACGCCATCGCGCCCAACAGGGAGACGGCCAGAAAGGTCGATTGCCAGCCAAATGCCTGGCCGATGAAGGTGCCCAGCGGTACCCCGGTGACCAACGCAACGGTCAGCCCGGTGAACATCAGAGCAATGGCACTGGCGGCCTTTTCCTTGGGCACCAGACTGGTTGCAATCGTGGATCCGATGGAGAAGAACACGCCATGGGCCAGTCCGGTGAGCACCCGCGCCGCCATCAGGGCCTCATAGGCCGGCGCCATCCACGCCACCAGATTGCCAACGGTGAACAAGGCCATCAGCCCCAATAGCAGTTGCTTGCGTGGCACACGTCCGGTCAACGCTGTCAGTACCGGCGCGCCGATGGCGACCCCCATGGCATAGAGACTGACCAGAAGCCCGGCCGAAGGAACAGAGACATTCAGACTGGCGGCAATCGTTGGGATCAGTCCAACAATCACGAATTCAGTGGTTCCGATAGCGAAGGCACTGAGTGTCAGCGCCCAAAGTGCAAGAGGCATTTTTTTTCCTTGACAGGTAAATGATGCCTCGCAGTCTGGACTTGGCTCAAGCAAAGAAAAATCGCTTCCGCTACATTAAACTTTTGACTCGGAGTCAACAATGCTGAACGTGGACGCCCTTATTGGCCTTGCTGCCGTCATCGACTCGGGTTCGTTTTCGGCCGCTGCCGAGCGCCTTGGACAGACCCCATCGGGGGTCAGTCGAACCATTTCGCGGCTGGAAGCGCAACTGGGCATGACGCTGATCAAGCGGACAACACGGCGACTGAGCCTGACAGAAGAAGGGGATTGGCTGCTGGCGCGGGCGAGAAAGATCCTTGCTGACTTGCAAGACACGGAAGATCAACTGGCCGCCCGTCTGTCCCAACCATCAGGCTTGGTTCGCCTGAATGCGGCCACGCCCGTTCTGGACCATTTGATTGCCCCGCTGATGGCAGACTTTCTGGATGCCTGCCCATTGGTGCGACTCGAATTGATCAGCGGGGAAACGGTGGTCGACCTGAT
>CAXBNM010000026.1:0-21830 GCA_963976885.1 uncultured Burkholderiaceae bacterium | reverse complement strand
GTTGAGGTTCCTGGGTCTGCAACACCGAATGCACATGAATCAAGATGTTTCGGCGACGTTGTTGGAGACGAGGCTACTCGTGGTCAATTCGGCGTCATCCTCAGTTTGGATTACTGCGTGAGCAGCGTTTGTAACGCGGCGACGCTCGATTCCTTGCCCATCGCCAGCCAGAGATGACGAAGCCTTGGCGCGGTTTTTTTTGACTATCGGGCGGATTCTGCGAGATACATGCAAAGTCATCTTCAGCAAAAATCATTGCAAGCGCTTTCTCAAGACGGTCTGGCCGCCGTCCGCCATTTCTGCGTGCACAACAATGAGGCAGTTGCAGTCGTGCCTGAAATCCACTAGCTGCCTCTTTGCGTTTCAAGTTGTGTGGATTGCTAACAAATTTGACGGTTCAATGCGCGAATTTTTTTCTCTTATGCCTGGCTTACGACTGGCCCACACGGTCGTTATTCCTGCAATCGACGGCACAGGGCGGTCTGGCTGCACGGTGCACAGCAAAAGATTGGTGACTGTCATCGGGCCGGCGGCTGGCTCGTCTGAACGGTAGTGAAGTGCATTCGCGTCATGGCAAAACTTCGCTGGCCCGGCTGGCGCTCGATGGTCCTGACCTCCCCGAAAGAGGCTCACGGTAGCGGTTCAGTTTTTGGCCTGCCGGTCGGTCCAGAGGGATCGCGGCATTGACAGGCATGCGTTGCGTCGATAACTTTAGAACGGCCAAAACCAACAAATATTAGAGAGGAGATACTCATGGCAGTGTTTACCCTTGTCCGCGCCGCTTGTTTTGGGGTTGCCTTGACCGCGTCACTGGGCGTTTCCGCTCAGAGTAAGGAAATCAATATCGGGGTTATTTTCGACCTGACCGGGGCCTTTGCTGCTGGCGGATCGAAGGCCGCTGCCATCGGCACCGAGATCGCGATCGACATGATCAACGAGCGCGGCGGCGTCGAAGGCTACAAAATCAATTATCAGATGGCTGATGCCCAGTCGAAGACCGATGTGGCCATCAATGAAACCGAACGCTTCCTGAATGAGTCCAAAGTCGACATGATCATGGGCGTGTTCTCGAGTTCGCAATGCGTGCCCATGGCCGCCAAGGTCGATTCGGCGCAGAAGTTCATGTGGGCCAATGTCTGCGTGTCATCGGCGGTCTTCAAGAACAAGAACCTGAAATATGTGTTCCGCGCGCAAGTGCACAGTGACCAGCTTGGCGAGGCTTCATGCATGTTCCTGGCCGAGAATGCCAAGGCCAAGCTGGGCATGGATGTCAAAGAGGTGAAGGTCGCCATCATTCATGAAGACGGACCGTATGGTTCGGGTGTGGCCAGTGGTAACAAGGCCAAGTGTGAATCGCTGGGCATGAAGGTTGTCCACGAAGAGGGCTATGCCGCGACGTCTACCGACTTGTCGGCGCTGGTCACCAAGTTGCGCCGAGCCCGCCCGGACGTCATTTTGCACACCGGCTACAACCCGGATATCACCTTGTTCCTGCGCCAGTCCAAAGAGTCGGGTTTGCGCTGGAAGGCTCTTATCGGTCATGGTGCCGGCTATGGTCAGATCGACAAGCTGAAGAGCACCTTCGGCGAAGATGCCAACTATATCTATAACGTTGATCCGGTCGCTGCGCAGTTGCTGGATCCTGCCACGCTGGCCGACGGACTGGGTGATGTCACGGCCGAGATGGTCTCGCGGTACAAGGCCCAAACGCAGGCCAGCGAAGTGCCGCCGCATGTCTCAATGGGCTTCAATCAGTCGTGGATTTTCTTCACCGATGTAATGCCCAGAGCCATCACCAAGTACGGTGGCATCGACCCTGAGTCGCTGCGCAAGGCCGCGCTTGATACGGACATCCCGGTCGGCGGAACCATTCAGGGCTACGGCGTGAAGTTCAATCCGCCCGGTGATGTGATGGCGGGTCAGAATGCGCGTTCAAGTCCGGTGGTGATGCAGTACGTGGAAGAGGGCACCAAGATCGCCTGGCCAACACCACTCAAAACGATTGATGCTGTGTTGCCGTTGCCCAAGGGGCATGCCTACGCCCGTTAGTCGTCGCATTTCCACCGGACGTTTCCATGCTGACAGTGTCATCGTTGACGAAGCGATTTGGCGGTTTCACCGCCATCGACAAGGTGTCGTTCGAGGTTGATCAGGGCGAAATTCTCGGCCTGATCGGCCCGAACGGCTCCGGTAAAAGTACCACCTTCAATTGCATCGCCGGCATGCTCTCGCCCAGTGGCGGCAGCATCCGCTTCGAAAACAAAGAGATCGGCGGCCTGACCGCCAACAAGGTCTGTCATCGCGGTATCGGCCGTACCTATCAGATTCCGCGGCCGTTTCACAACCTGTCGATTCTCGACAATGTCGCGTTGTCGGCGTACTTCGGGCAGAACAAGACCATCACTCGCAAGCTCGCCTGGGAACAGGCGGCCGAAGCGCTCGAATTGGTCGGATTGCCGACCGCGCAGGGTTTGACGACCGAGGGCCTGGGCGCCGCCGCGCTGAAAAAACTTGAACTGGCGCGGGCCCTGGCCACGCAGCCCCGCTTGCTGCTTGCCGATGAGAGTCTGAACGGGCTCGACCATGCCGAGATGGATCAGGCCGCCGACATGCTCGAAAATATTCGTTCCAGTCGCGGCATCACCATTGTCTGGGTTGAACACATCATGGGTGTGTTGATGCGAGTCGTCGATCGGGTGGTCGTGCTCGATCACGGCGAAGTGATCTTCAATGGCAATCCGGCGGATGCGCAAAGTGATCCCAGAGTGGTCGAAGTCTACCTGGGGACTGAATCGGGCGAACCCTCATGAGGCTGCGATGCTTGAGTTGAACAAGGTCAATGCCGGCTACGGAAAGTTTCAGGCGCTCTACGACATCAGCATGCAGGTGAACGCCGGGGAGGCGGTTGCCGTCATCGGTGCCAACGGTGCGGGCAAGACAACCTTGCTGCGCGCCATCTCCGGTTTGCTGCCGTTGTCGGGCGGCACGATGACGATGAACGGCCAGGATCTGACCGCCATGCCTGCGCACAAGATCATCGAAACCGGCATTGCCCATGTGCCGGAGAATCGGCGTCTGTTTGCGCGTCTGTCGGTTGAAGACAACTTGAAGATGGGCGCCTACATGCCCTCGGCACGCCGCATCTTCAAGGATCGCCTCGACTACGTTTATGAATTGTTTCCGCGCCTGCACGAACGCCGCAAGCAACTGGCCGGCACGATGTCCGGTGGCGAACAACAAATGTGCGCGATCGGGCGGGCCCTGATTTCCGGGCCCAAACTGGTGTTGCTCGATGAACCCTCGATGGGGCTGGCGCCGGTGATCGTGCAACAGGTTTTCGATCTGGTGCGGCGCATCCGCAGTGAAGGCTATACGGTGCTGATCGTCGAACAGAATGTCTCGCAAGTTCTCAAAGTTGTCGATCGCGCTTATCTGCTGGAAGTCGGCCGCATGGAAACATCCGGCTCCGCGGCCGAGCTGGCGAACTCCGATGACATTCGCAAGGCCTACATGGGGATCTGACTTGGATTGCGCACTCGATATCTTTTTCCTGGAAGCCATCCTTAACGGCGTGTTGCTGGCCGGTTTGCTGGCCTTGCTCGCCCTGGGCTTGAATCTTGTCTTTGGCGTCATCGATGTGGTCTGGATCTGCTATGCCGAACTGGTGATGGTCGGGATGTACGGCATCTTTTTCAGCCACGAATCACTTGGCCTGCCGCTGGGTCTGGCCTTTGTGCTGGGCATCGCACTGGTGGCGTTGTTCGGTGCCGTCATGCATATGCTGGTGATTCGACCGGTGCTCGACAGCGCGCCGATCAATCAGTTGCTGGTGACTGGCGGGGTGTTGTTTCTGCTCCAGGCGGTGGCCACGATGCTGTTCGGCGTGGAGTTCCGTAACCTGGGCGTGCACATGGGTTCGATCTCCATCGGCGAGATGTTCTTTCCCTGGAACCGGATCATTACCTTCGTGGTGTCCCTGGTGGCGATGGTGGTGTTGTGGCAATTCCTGCGCCGCACTTATATCGGCACGGCCATCCGTGCGATCAGCCAGGATCGCACCATCATGCCGTTGATGGGCGTGGACAGCGGTCGGATTTATCTGGTGACCTCGGCAATCGGTGGCGGACTGGCCGGGCTGGCTGCCTGTCTGATGGTCCTGCAATACGACATCTACCCGCAGATCGGGCTGCAGTTCGGTCCGCTGACCTTCATGATCTGCGTGTTGGGCGGGCTCGGCAGCATGGTGGGCGGGTTCGTTGCCGCGTTCATCATTGCCCAACTGATCACCATTGGCGGTTCCTGTTTTGCCACCGAATGGGGCTACGCGGTGGCCTTCCTGTTCTTCATGGTCGTGATGTTCATTCGGCCCCAGGGCTTGTTTGGAGATCGGGCATGAGCGGGCGCATCAATCCGGTATATCTGGTCGGGCTTATTCTGCTTGTGATCTTTCCGTTTGCGGTTCAGGCCGCCTGGCCGGAGTCGCTCAAGTACTACCTGCACCTGGCCATTCAGATTCTGCTCTGGGCGTTCATCTATACCGGCTGGTCGCTGATGGGGCGCTTCGGGCTGGTGTCGCTCGGCCATGCGGCGTTTACCGGGGTCGGGGCGTATGTCACCGTGCTGCTCTGGAACTTTGCCGGCCTGACGCCGCTGATCGGTATTCCGATTGCGGTGGCGTGTTCGGTCTTGCTCAGTCAACTGGTTGGCTATCCGTGCTTCCTGCAGAAAATTCGCGGCCACTACTTTGCACTGCTGACCCTGGCGATGACCGAATTCGTCCGGCTGGTCATTGTCGGCCTGCGTGACTACACCGGCGGCTCGCTGGGCACGCAACCCAAGCGGTATGAAGATGGTATTTCGCTGTATGCGGTGCAGTTCGAGCCCGACCGGATGCTGTCGTATTTCATCGCGCTGGTCGTCTGGGTGGTGGGTTTGTATATCTGGGTGCGGGTTGATCGCAGCATGGATCGTTTCGCGCTCGACGCCGCCAATCAGGACGATGATGCCGCCGCCTCGGTAGGGATTGACGTCACTCGCGAGAAACTCAAGATCAGCGCCATCTCGGCGGCCATGTGTGCGTTTGGTGGTGCCATGTACGGCCAGTACCAGATGTACATCGGGCCGGACACGGTTGCCGGGCTGGGGATTTCGCTGAACATCGTCTTTGCGGTGGTGGCCGGCGGAGTGTGGGTGATGCTCGGGCCGACGCTTGGTGCGGTCATTACCCTGATGCTGGCCGAAGTATTGCGGGTGACGATTTCATCGAGCGAGGCGCTCAAAGGCGTGTTCGGCACCGGTGCGTTGTTGCTCGATACTGCCATCTATGGTTTGCTGCTGATACTTTTCATCATCTACATGCCGAAGGGCATTCTCGGTACGGCCAGTGAGTGGTGGGCCAACCGCCGCAGCAACCCGCACGGCAGTGGCTGAGCAACCAGGAGAGCTGAGATGAGTGAAGCGACTGCCGCCGCCCCGATGCTGCCGATGATTGAACGGCGGCGCATTGAGGCTGAAATTCTCAAGCATGTCTACGACACCTTGTCGGCAAGCCACGGCAAGGAAGTTGCCGCGCAAACCCTTGCGCAGGCGGTGCGGTCATCGGCCATCGAACAAGCGGCAGGCATGGCTGCGGAGGTCGACGGCAAAACCTCGATGCGCACGTTCATCGCACGGCAGGCGCAGTGGCGCATGGGTGGCGTGATGGACATCGCCATCAAGCACGAAAGCGATGAGCGCTATGCCTTCGACGTCACACGCTGCGGTTACGCCGAGATGTATCGTGAGATGGGCCTGGGCGAGATTGGTCATTTGTTGTCGTGCCAGCGCGATGGCTCATTCTGCGAAGGCTACGACCCGCGTTTGCAACTGACCCGTACGCAAACCCTGATGGATGGAGCCACGCACTGCGATTTCGATTACACAATGAAGGACGACTGAACAGGCGCCACCGCGGCAGCGGATTCAGTCTGCCGACCTGAGGCGCTCCAGGCCGTCAAGAATCAATTCCAGTCCGAATGAAAAATCGTGCAGTCCGTCGTGCGCGCCACTGATGACTTGCTGCGACATGCCGTGCAGATACGGATATTGGGCGGCGGGAATCATTGGCAGGAATTCCTTTGCAACCGCCGCATATTCGCCCGGCTCAAAGGGAAAATTGAGCTTTTGCAACGTGAAGCCATAGATGTGATTGTCGATCGCGTTCCAGGCGTGGTCGGCGACCGGGTAGGAGAAGCCGGCTTCGCGCAGGCAGCCGATGGTGGCATCGACATAGCGCAACATCATCGGACCGACATTGGCGCGCGACATCATCAACAAGGTCGCCCACGGGTGACGGAGCAAGGCCTGATGGGCTGAGGTGGCGCGGGCGCGCATTGCAGCGCGCCAGTTGTCGTTTGCTGGCGGCAGGCTTATCTCGCTGACCACGAGTTCGACAAGGCCGTCGAGCAGCTCATTCTTGTTGGCCACATGTCGGTACAGCGACATCGCTTCAACCCCCAGGGCCTGGCCGAGTCGACGCATCGATAAGGCCTCGATCCCGCTGGCGTCGGCCAGTCGGAGTGCTGCCTGCAAAATCAAGGCCTTATCGAGGGACGGGCGGGGTGCTGCGGGCTTCTCGGCGGTCATGAGGAATCGTCTGTTGCTGGGCGGCGAGCGAACCAGCAGGCACAACAATGAGGTGAGGGGTTCACAAATTATAGCGTACGGTGTAAGCTTACACTGTAAACACATTCTTACGGCATCAACGCGCGTCCGAACCGCGGCCCGGTTTTTCCGTGGCGGCACCTGTCGGGAGCAGTGCCGGGCGTTTGCGGCCTTCATTACCTTCAGGACCACTATTCATGAACAGTCTTCATCCGGCGACGACGTCGCTGATATCTCCTCAGGAACCGGCTGGCGAGGCAGCCGCAAGCATGCTGGCGGCCGCCTTTTCCCGCTATGGCTCGTTTGAGCAGGTTCGCGTGCAATCCGTGACCAGGGCGCCCGTCGGCGCCGATGAGGTACAGGTCCGGGTGCGCGCGGCAGCATTACATGCCGGCGATTGCTTCCTGGTTCGAGGCTCGCCGTTTCCCATGCGTCTGGCCACCGGTCTGTTGCGACCGCGCAAAGGCATTCCCGGTTTCGATCTGGCCGGTGAGGTCGAGGCGGTCGGTAGCAATGTCACGCAGTTCCGGCCTGGCGATCTGGTCTTCGGTGCCAGCATGGGGACGTGCGCGCAATGGGTGAATGTAGCGGCGAAAAGTCTTGCGCCCATGCCGCAGGGACTGTCATTTACGCAGGCTGCTGCGCTGCCGACCTCGGGGCTGGCGGCCTTGCATGCGCTACGCGATGTCGCGCGCGTACAGCCAGGCCAGCGGGTGTTGATCAACGGCGCCGCTGGTGGGGTCGGCACCTTTGCCGTGCAGATTGCCAAACATTTCGGCGCTCATGTAACCGGGGTGTGCAGCGGAGCCAACGTCGCCCTGGTGCGGCAGTTGGGGGCCGACGAAATCATTGACTACACATGCGACGATTTCACCCGGTCCGGGCAGAGCTACGATGTGATTTTCGACAATGTTGAAAATCGTTCGCTGACCGAGGTGCGTCGGGCGTTGACGCCAACCGGGACGCTGGTTCTCAACAGCGGTACCGGCGCTACAGGGTTGGCGTTGCTGGTGCGCCTGCTCAAACCCTTGATGTTGTCACCCTTTACGCGGCAACAGCTACGCCGTTATCTGTCGACACCGCGCACGCCCGATTTGCAGATCCTGAAAGACATGGTCGAAGCGGGCAATGTGCAGCCGGTTGTTTCCCGAACCTATGCACTGACCGAGACCGCTGATGCACTGCGTCACATTGCATCCGGTCATGCGCAGGGCAAACTTGTCGTCGAGCTCTGAGCGCCCGGTCGACGGCGGTGCAGAGCCGGAGTCTTCGCTCCGCCTCTGCACCGCACGTCCGTGGACTGTCTTAACCTGGGTTGCCAGGGCTCGGATTGGCGTCCTGCGGCCTGGACTCGGCGCCAGGGCTGCTTGCGACGGGCGGCTGTGCAGCATCGGCTGGTGCCGGTTCATCGCGTTGCTGCAAAAAGGCGTCAAAGGCGCGCTGATCGGCCGTGCGTCGTTCGGCTTGCTTGAACGCGTCAAAGGCTTGCACGAGTTCGCGCAGCTTGTCCTGCTCGGCCTGCAGACGTTCCTGCTCGCGGGCCAGATACGCGGCCAGGGCCGTGTTGTCGGGCTGGCGGTGCATGAAGCCGCGATGGCGACGTTCGCCGCGGTGCTGGCGGGCGCCGGCAATTTTCTGGCCCAACGGTGACTGGCGGATTTCCCGTCCCCAGAGGGTCCAGACCAACAAGGCAAGGCCGATTGGCCAGAAGATGATGAAGCCCGCCACAATGGCCGCAATGCGCCAGGGCGAGAACGAACCGCAGCGGCGGTAGTGACGGGACGGAGCCGGTGAGTCCATCGTGGCTTCGCCGGGACTGGTGGTGGTGGTCATGGTGACTCCTTGAATACTTTTGCTGGGCGCCGCCGACCGGAAAGGCAAGGTCAGGGCGATGGGGCTCGCAATCGGATGCGAACAGGAGCCATCGTAGGTCAGCCGGATGCGGCTATCATGAGGAAGTGTGAAGCTGAATGAAGCGGTGCAGCGATGCTGAAACTGAAACCGAACTGTGAGTGCTGTAATACCGATCTGCCCGCTGATTCAGGCCAGGCCATGATCTGTTCATTTGAGTGCACGTTCTGCCAGGCGTGTGCGCAGAACCAGTTTGCCGGTACCTGCCCGAACTGTGGCGGCGAACTCGTGCGCAGGCCGATACGGCCAGCCGCCAAGCTGGCGCAGTTTCCGGCCGCAACCGAGCGGGTCGTCAAACCGCATCCGGGCTGCGGCGCGACCTGATCGCCGCTGGCCGGCCTTGCGCCTGCCAGGTGTCTGGTGCTTGCTAGTGCTTGCCCGTGCTGCCGAAGCCGCCGGCGCCGCGCTCGCTCTGGTCAAACTCTTCCACCACCTTGAAGGTGGCCTGCATGACCGGCACGAATACCAGTTGCGCAATGCGCTCAAACGGCTCAATCGTGAAGGGCTTGTTGCCCCGGTTCCAGCACGACACCATCAACTGGCCCTGGTAGTCGGAATCGATCAGACCGACCAGGTTGCCGAGCACAATGCCGTGTTTATGACCCAACCCGGAGCGCGGCAGGATGATTGCCGCATAACCCGGATCGGCCACATGAATGGCCAGCCCGGTGGGCAGCAGTTCGGTTTGTCCGGGCGCCAGTTCCAGCGCCTGATCCAGGCAGGCTCGCAGGTCGAGGCCGGCGCTGCCCGCGGTGGCGTAGGCAGGCAGTTGCTCGCGCATGCGAGCGTCGATGATTTTCAGATCAATATTCATGGGGTGAGTCGGGGAGTGATTCAGCGCTTGGGCGAGCCCTTGGCCATATTGTTCAATGCGAAGCCCAGAAACAGCAGGGCGATACCGGGCACGGGGGTCAGGCCAGGAAACTGATCGGCCAGTACCAGGCTGGCCACCAGCCAGATGGCGCCGCCAATTTTCATCAGACTTGCGACGGTGCCCAGCAACCGACGCAGTCCGGAGGTGCCGCGCTGCGCCGCTTGCTGCATGGCTGCAGCCAGATCGGGCAGTTCCGGCTGGCCACTCTGGCGCGCCTTGGCCGCGGTGGCTCTGCTGCTTTGCAATGGCAGACCCGCACCGCCGGTGGACAACGGTCCGCGCCGCACGAAAGTGGCATCGGCCGAATCGCGGCCGGCCTGATTATGCGTGGGCGAGATCGCATTCATGATCTCGATGTTGTCTTTGGAGCGCAACGCGAGTTGTTCGGAAATTTCCCGCGCGGCGTTTTCCGGATCTTCCGGGGGCGGTCCGACGATGGCCTCGATATAGGCCGCAAAGTCACCGTCGGGTGGCTCCTGGGAGATCAGTTGGGTCATGAGTCACTCTTTTGGAAAGCGAAACCATCATCGTGCAGGCCCGGGCCGGGCATCGGCAAGCGGCGGGCAATTTCCTTGACCAGTTCGGTCGCCAGCGAGCGTTTGCTGCGCACCGCCGTCGAGCGATGGCCGTTCTCGTCGATCAGCAGCAACTGATTGTCGTCCAGGCCAAAGGTGGCCGGGCCAATGTTGGCGACCAGCAAGGGCACATTCTTGCGCGCCCGTTTGGCGGTGGCATTGTCGAGCAAGTCCTGGCTCTCGGCGGCAAAGCCGACGCAATAGGGGGCATCGGGCAGTGCCGCGACTTCACTGAGAATGTCGGGGTTTTCTGCAAACTCAAGCTCGGGCACTTTGCGCTTGGCGGTTTTCTTGAGCTTGCGGTCGCTGGCGTTGACGACCCGCCAGTCGGCCACCGCGGCCACACTGACAAACACGTCGGGGCGCGGCTCGCAGTTGCGCATCACGGCAGCATGCATTTGCAGCGCACTGGTTACATCGGTGCGTTTGACATCATGCGGCGTCAGTTGAAAGGTGGGGCCGGCAATCAGTTCGACCTTGGCACCGGCATTGGCCAGCGCGCGCGCCAGTTCAAAGCCCATCTTGCCACTCGAACGGTTGGTGATGCCGCGCACCGGGTCGATGGCTTCGTAGGTCGGCCCGGCCGTAACGACGACCCGCTTGCCGGCCATGAGCTTGGGCGTCAGCATGGCGGTGACCGCTTCGCAGATGTCGTAGGGCTCGAGCATCCGGCCCAGACCGGTCTCGCCGCAAGCCTGATCGCCGGTGTCGGGGCCGATGATGGCGGCGCCGTCACTGATCAGCGTTTTGAGGTTGCGTTGTGTTGCCGGGTGAGCCCACATTTCGCGATTCATCGACGGCGCAATGGCCAGCGGCTTGTTGCTGGCTATGCACAGCGTTGAGAGCAAGTCATCGGCCAGCCCGTTGGCAAGCTTGGCCATGAAGTCGGCCGAGGCCGGCACGATCAACACGATGTCGGCCTGACGGCTCAGTTCGATATGGGCCATCGCATTGCTGACGCGCTGATCCCAGGCGTCGGTATAAACCGGCTCGCCCGACAAGGCCTGGAAGGTGGCCGTGCCAATGAAGTGCTGGGCGGCTTCAGTCATCACCACTTGCACTTTGGCGCCGCGGCTTTGCAGTTCGCGCAGCAGGTTGGCCGATTTATAAGCGGCAACGCCGCCGGTAACACCAAGCAGGATGGATTTACCGCGCAGTTCGGTACGGGACGGAGAGGGAATCAGTTTCATTCGGCAGTCAGATGTCGGTTACGGCGCCAGCGCAGGATTTCGTCGAGAATCAGGCAAATCGCACCTAATGTGATGGCGCTGTCGGCCAGATTGAAGGCAGGGAAATAATGAGGGTGGATGTAAAACAGCAGAAAGTCCACCACCTTCTCATGAATGAGGCGGTCGATGACGTTGCCTATCGCGCCACCGAGAATCATCGCCAGCCCAAACGAAAACAGGCGTTGATTGCCGGACTGGCGCAGCCAGAACACAATGAAGACGGCAGCAACCACCCCGAGTGCGGTGAAAAACCAGCGTTGCCAGCCACCGGCATTGGCCAGAAAACTGAAGGCAGCGCCGGGGTTGAACCAGAGCGTCAGGTCGAACAGTCCGGGGATGACGTTCAGTCGCTCGAACTCGTTGAAGCTCTGCAGTACCGTCCATTTGCTGGCCTGGTCGATAACGACGACCGCCATGGCCAGAGCCAGCCAGCCGGCCAGGCCGGCGCGACTCTGGAGGTTCGCCGTCGACGCATGCTCAGGCATGGTGACGATCCTCGGGCGAGCCGCTCAGATTGCCTGCGCAGCGCGCACACACCCCGGCGTATTCACCGCTGGTGGCGATGTCGGCGCGGTAATGCCAGCAACGTTCGCATTTGCTGTTGGCGCTTGGTGCCACGGTAATGCTTGCTTCAGAGCTTGCACTGCCCGAGTTGTTGAGCGTGACCGCCGAGACGATCAACACAAAGCGCAGATCGTCGCCCAGGCCGGCCAGAGCTTCGTAGAGTTCGCCGCCGGCATCAATCGTGATCTCGGCCTGCAACGAAGAACCGACCTGGCCGGCTTCGCGCTGCTCTTCGATTTTCTTGAGCACGTCTTCGCGGAAGTCGCGAATGGTCTGCCAGCGTGCGGCCAGCTGGTCGGCGTCGGCAATGGCGGGAAATGGCAGATAGGTTTGCGAGAAAATCGTCTGCTTGTCGCGGGCCAGTTCGGGCTCGAGCAAGGGCCAGGCTTCTTCGGCGGTGAAGGACAGCATCGGCGCCATCACGCGCAGCATTGCGCGGGCGATCATGTGCAATGCCGTTTGCGCCGACCGCCGGGCATGGCTGTCGGCCGCGGTGGTGTAGAGCCGGTCTTTGAGAATGTCGAGATAGAACGCGCCGAGTTCTTCCGAGCAGAACGTCTGCAAGCGGGCAACAACGGGGTGAAATTCGAAGCGCGCAAATTCCTGCTCGGCCTGTTCCTGCCAGCGAGCCGTCATCAAAATTGCATAGCGGTCGATTTCAAGCATGTCGTCCAGAGCAACCGCGTCGGTGGCCGGATCGAAATCGCTGGTGTTGGCGAGCATGAAGCGCAAGGTGTTGCGGATGCGCCGGTAGGCTTCGGTAACCCGTTTGAGAATTTCTTCCGACAGGCTCAATTCGCCCGAGTAATCGGAACTGGCCACCCACAGGCGCAAGATTTCAGCGCCCAGCTTGTTGTAGATGTCTTGCGGGTCAATGCCGTTGCCCAATGACTTGGACATCTTGCGTCCCTGGCCGTCAATGACGAAGCCGTGCGTCAGCAAGGCCTTGTAGGGCGGGCAGCCGTTGAGCATTGACGAGGTGAGCAAAGACGAATGGAACCAGCCGCGGTGCTGATCGCTGCCTTCCAGATACAGGTCGGCGGGGAAGGCCGACTGGTCGGCATGCGAGCCGCGCAAAACGGTCTGGTGCGTGGTGCCTGAATCGAACCAGACGTCGAGCGTATCGCGATTTTTTTCCCACTGGCCGTCATCGGGTTCGCCGATGGCTTGCAGCAAGTCGGCGGCGCTGATGCGCTGCCAGGCTTCGATGCCATCCTTTTCGATATGGCCCGCGACAATGTCGAGCATCTCGCGATTGCGCGGATGCAACTCGCCGGTTTCGCGGTGCACGATGAATGCCATCGGCGTGCCCCATTGCCGCTGGCGCGACAGTGTCCAGTCGGGACGGTTGGCGATCATGGCGTGCAGACGCGCCTTGCCCCAGCTCGGATAGAACGCGGTGGCGTCGATGCCTTTGAGCGCGGTTTCCCGCAGGCTCGGGCCGCCATCGTTGGGCGTGCGGTCCATGCTGGCAAACCATTGCGAGGAGGCACGGTAGATGATGGGGGTTTTGTGGCGCCAGCAATGCATGTAGCTGTGCGTGTACTTCTGGTCGTGCAGCAGGGCCCCGGCCGTGCGCAAGGCTTCAACAATTTGCGGGTTGGCCTTCCAGATGTTCAGCCCGCCAAAGTGCTCGAGTGACTCGATGTAGCGACCGTCGCCCATCACCAGTTGCAGGATCTGGTCGTCGGTCATGCCGGCGGCCTTGCAGGACTGGAAATCTTCGATGCCGTAGGCCGGTGACGAATGCACGATGCCGGTACCGCTTTCGATCGTCACGTACTCGCCCAGATAGATCGGCGAGCGGCGATCGTAGAGCGGGTGTTGAAACTCGAGATTGGCCAGCGCCGCACCGGTGCAGGTGGCGATGATTTCACCGCTCAGCCCGTACGATTGCAGGCAGGTCTCAACCCGCTCTTTAGCGAGCATCAGCAAGGTGGGCTGACCGTCGCGCTCGGTGCGCACCAGCGCGTACTCGAGTTCGGGGTGAACGTTCATGGCCTGGTTGGCCGGGATCGTCCACGGTGTCGTGGTCCAGATGACGCAGTAACCGGGCAGGGCGGGCAAGGTGTCGAGGCCGAACGCTGTGGCCAGCGCCGCGCGCTGATCGTCGATGAAGGCAAAGCCCACGTCGATGGCGACATCATGCTTGTCGGCGTATTCAACCTCGGCTTCGGCCAGCGCGCTGCCGCAGTCGAAACACCAGTTCACCGGCTTCAGGCCGCGGTAAACATAGCCCTTGTCGACCAGCGTGCCGAGCGCGCGCAGTTCATCGGCCTCGTTGCGCGGATTCATCGTCAGGTAGGGGTTTTCCCACTCACCAAGCACGCCAAGGCGGATGAAGTCCTTCTTCTGAATGGCGATCTGTTCGGTGGCATAGGCGCGTGACTTGCTTTGCACCTCATCGGCGGGCAGGCCGCGGCCGTACTTCTTTTCGATCTGGATCTCGATGGGCATGCCGTGGCAATCCCAGCCTGGCACATAGCGGGCATCGAAGCCAGCCATGTTGCGGCTCTTGACGATCATGTCCTTGAGAATCTTGTTGACGGCATGCCCGGTGTGAATGGCGCCATTGGCATAAGGCGGGCCATCGTGCAGCACCCAGACAGGTCGGCCCGCCGAGGCTTCGCGAATCTTGTGGTACAGCCCCTGTTCCTGCCATTGCGCAACCCATTGCGGCTCGCGTTTGGCCAGATTGCCACGCATGGGAAACGGCGTGTCGGGAAGATTGAGCGTGTCGCGGTAGCTCTTGGCCGAATCTTTGGGGTTGTTATCCTTGGGCATGCTTGTCCTGTGGTGATGCAAACCAGGCACGGGCCTGGGCGGTATCGAGCGCAATCTGCGCCGTCAGTTTATCCAGAGAGTCAAAATTGGCTTCTTCGCGCAGTCGATCCAGAAACTCGACCTTGAGCAGCTGCCCATACAAGTCGCCGTCGAAGTCGAGCAGATGCACTTCGAGCAAAAAGCGGCCGTTCATTTCAACGGCCGGGCGGGTACCCAGACTGGCCACTGCCGGCCAGCCGGTGCCCGCGGTGTCTTGTGCCAGTCCGTAGACCCGGACCACAAAAATACCGGCCAGCGCGGGCTGCGGAAAGGGCAATCTCAGGTTGATCGTCGGAAAGCCGAGCTTGCGGCCCAACTGACGACCATGGATGACATGGCCGCTGATGGCGTATTTGCGCCCCAGCAAGCGTTCGAGTTCGGTGAAATTGCCGGCTGCAAGCGCCTGACGGACCCGCGAACTGGACACCCGCTGCTCATCAACCATCACGGTACTGGTACGGTGCAATTCGTAGTCGTAGGTGTCGGCCAGTTGGGTCAGCAGGCCGAAGTCGCCGGCGCGGCGGGCGCCAAAGTGGAAATCATCGCCGATCAGCAGAGTTTTGGCCATCAGGCCCTCGGCGATGATCGTGCGTACGAAGTCGGGCGCGCTCATCGCCGCCAGCGCCTCGTTGAAGCTGGCGATGCAGACCCGGTCCACGCCGTGCGCGGCCAGAGACTCCAGTTTGTCGCGCTCGGTGCTGATACGGGGAATGCTTGGCAACCCGGCGCGCGCGGCAAAGAAGTCGCGCGGATGGGGCTCGAAGGTCAGCACGCAGCGGCTCAGCGGCTCGCCGGTGCGCGCGCTGTAGTCGTCGGCCAATGCAACCAACTGGGCCAGCATGGCCTGGTGGCCCAGATGCACCCCGTCAAAATTGCCGATCGTCAACGCGCAGGGGCGCCGCTCGGCAGCAGGTGGCAGGGTTCGGTACACCTCCATGGGGGAATTCTTCCGGCTCGCAGGTAAAGCTTTCTAGTATAAGGGTTGTCGGCTCGAATGCTGCTGCGCACCCGTGCCTTGGTGCTACACTCGCGCCGCATGAATCCGGTCAAATCCGTGGTCGTGCTGATTTCCGGGCGCGGCTCCAATATGCTTGAAATCGCCCGTCGCTGTCGCGACGAATCCTGGCCCGCCGCCATCCGCTGTGTCATCAGCAATCGGGGCGATGCGCCCGGGCTGGTCGCGGCCGCCGATATGGGCTTACCCACCGAGGTCATCGATCACCGTGAGTTTGCCAGTCGGGAGGACTTCGATGCCGAGCTGGCGGCCCATATTGAACACTATAAGCCCGATCTGGTGGTGCTGGCGGGCTTCATGCGCATTCTGACGGCGGGCTTCGTGAATCAGTTCACGGGCCGGCTGATCAATATTCACCCGTCCTTGCTGCCGTCGTTTACGGGGTTGGACACGCACCGGCGGGCGTTGGAGGCCGGGGTGAAGGCGCATGGTGCAACCGTCCACTTCGTCACCGCCGAACTCGACGCCGGGCCGATTATTGCCCAGGCCGTGGTGCCGGTGCATGATGACGACTCGCCGGCCACCCTGATGGCCCGGGTGCAGAAGGCCGAGCACCAGTTGTATCCGAATGCAGTGCGCTGGCTGGTCAGTGATGCCGTCAGTCTGGATGGCCAGATCACCAAGCTGGCTGCATCCGCAGGTTCCGCGCTGCAGTTCGCGGCCAACTCCGCCGACCGACATGATGGCTCGGCGGCAGATCCGGAGGCCGTTTGATGCCCCCCAGTAACAAAACAAGTGGTTCGCGCAAGCGTGCCGACGGCGGTGCTCCCGCTCATAGTCACTCGGCGCGCCGCCGCAATCGGCGCGAAAGCCCGGCCCTGACGCTTGATCAGGCGTTGGAGCAGGCGCTCAACCAGATTCTGACCTTTGACCGACCGGCCGATCGGGCGCTCAGCGAGTTTTTTCGCCAGCATCGCCATCTGGGCCGCCGCGACCGTGGTCTGATCGCCGATCGCGTGTTCGATGTGATTCGCCAGCGTCGGCTTTACGCCCATCTGGCCGAATCCGGCAGTGGGTCCCATGCCCGCCGCCTGGCCCTGATCGCCGATCACGGGCAGGCGCAATCGGTCATGCGTACCGACGCCGCCGAGCAGGCTTGGCTTGAGCGTGTGGCCACAATCGATCGGAGCAGCCTGGGCACGGCCGTTGGCTACAGCCTGCCCGACTGGTTGCTCGAGGGGCTGCAAGCCCAGCAAATCCCGGGCGAGGGCGGTCTGGTGGCGCTGGCGCAATCGCTGCTCGAGCCGGCTGCACTCGACATTCGTGCCAATCTGCTGAAAACGGAAGCGGCCGCGCTGGCTGAAGAGCTGGCCGTTGCCGGCGTGCCGACTGCGGCGGTGCCGACCGAGCGGCTGGCGGAGCCCGGCACGGCGCTGCGCGTGGCCGGCCATCCGGCCTTTGAGCAACTCGACAGCTTTACCGCCGGCAAATTTGAAGTCCAGGATGCCGGCAGTCAGTGGGTGGCCTGGCGTGCCGGTGCCCGCCGCGGCGAAGCGGTGGTCGATTTCTGCGCTGGCGCCGGCGGCAAGACGCTGGCCATGGCGGCCATGATGCGGGGCAGCGGCCAGATCTACGCCTGCGATACCTCGTTGTCCCGGCTGAACCGGCTCAAGCCGAGGCTGGCCCGCTCGGGCGCCAGCAACGTGCAGCCCCTGCATATCGAACACCAGGATGATCGTCGTCTGCGCCGTCTGTGGGGCCGGATCGATCTGGTGCTGGTCGATGCCCCTTGCAGCGGCACCGGTACCTTGCGCCGCAACCCGGACCTTAAATGGCGCCAGCAGGGCGTCGATCTGGAGCGTCTGGCGGCATTGCAGGGGGCCATCGTGCAGGCCGCGGCCCGGTTGCTCAAACCCGGCGGGCGCCTGATCTACGTGACCTGCAGCTTGCTTGAGCAGGAAAACGAAGCGGTTGCCCATGCCTTTGAAGCCACTGACGACTTTGCCTCACTGAAGCTGGAGCGGCTCGATCTGAGTCAGCCTGGCCTGGTCGCGGCCAAGGGCGTGGCCGCAACCGACCCCAATTCAGGGGAAGAACGCGAAAACGACCGGAATACTGGATTCGTCCGACTTTGGCCCCATCTGGACGAATCGGACGGGTTTTTTGTAGCGGGCTGGCGGCGCCAACCTGCCTGACAAGCGACACTTTTTGCAGGTTTTTCCAGTCGATAAGCGACGTTACGACTATCATAAGGGTTGGAAACAGAGACTACGGTCACAACAAAGACGGCTTCAGAATCTCCGCTTTACAGATTCCGGCCGTCCGAGGCGCTGCTTGCGCCGGTTTCCGCTTGGCTACGACGTGTTGCAGTGCGTCATACGAGCGGATCCCGGCTCAGGCAAACGGTGTTGGGTCTGGCAGTAAATCTGGCCCGTTTGTCGGATAAGGAAGTCCGATTGACGGCCACGGTCCCTGATCCCGCTAAAATGTAACCACGGCTCTTCAGGAGTAACAAATTTTGATTGACTCGATTCTGCACTTTCTCGACCAGGGGCTCTTGGGCCTTAACTGGTGGCAGCTGATCATCGCGGCGCTTTTGCTGACGCATGTGACGATTGCCGCAGTAACCATCTATCTGCATCGCTGCATGGCGCATCGCGGTCTGGACCTGCATCCCATCGTCAGTCACTTCTTCCGCTTCTGGCTGTGGATGACAACCGGCATGGTCACCAAAGAGTGGGTGTCCATTCACCGCAAGCATCACGCCAAGTGTGAGCGCGAAGGCGATCCGCACAGCCCGAAGGTTTTCGGTCTGAAGAAGGTGTTGTTCGAAGGGTCCGAGCTCTACCGGGCCGAATCCAAGGTTGACGAAACCCTCAGCAAGTATGGCCACGGCTGCCCCAATGACTGGGTTGAAAAGCAGTTCTATACCGGTCGTTCGGTTCTGGGTGTGGTGTTGATGATGTTCGTCGACGTGGCGCTGTTCGGCGTGGCCGGTGTGGCTATCTGGGGCGTGCAGATGCTCTGGATTCCGATTACCGCGGCCGGCATCATCAATGGTCTGGGCCATGCCATTGGTTATCGCAATTTCGACATCACCGATGCCAGTACCAATCTGGGCCCGCTCGGCCTGATCATCGGCGGTGAAGAGCTGCACAACAATCACCACGCCTACCCGACCTCGGCCAAGCTGTCGTCCAAGTGGTATGAGTTCGATATCGGCTGGATGTACATCCGCCTGATGGAAATGGTTGGCCTGGCCAAGGTGCGCAAGGTTGCGCCCAAGCCCAAGCTGATCGCCGCTGCGCAGGCCAAGCCGCAGGCTGATGCCGAAACGCTGCAAGCCGTGATCGCACTGCGCTATGAGCTCATGGCTCAGTACGGCCGGGCCATCAAGAAAGCCGTCGTCGAAGAGGCTGCTCAGCTGAAAGCCACCAAGAGTCCTGATTTCCATCTGTTTGACTCGGCCCGGCACTGGCTGCACCTTGACGCCGAGAAGTGGACGGGCGAGCAGCAGCAGAAAGTCGACGTGATGTGCGAGGCCAGTGAGAAGGTCAAGACCCTGGTAACGATGCGCGCCGAGTTGGCCAGCATCTGGGGCCGCTCCAACCACACCGGCGAGCAACTGCTGCGTCGTTTGCAGCAATGGTGTGAGGCGGCCGAGGCCAGCGGTGTACGGGCCTTGCAGGAAATGTCGCTCAGCATGCGGCGTTTTGCACCGGTATAACGAGCCAGTCTGTCTGGTCGTTAAAAAGAGCCCTTCGGGGCTCTTTTTTTTGGGCTTTGGCCGCTCGTGTGCTGATGAGGGGTCGGCATGTGCCATTGATCGGTTTGCGGTAACCCGATTGGGCTGGCCCCCTTTAAGGTCTGCGCAACCTTCCCGGCAGCGTCTTTCTCGAATGTGCTGCGCTCGTGTTGCAGGAGATCTTTATGCACCCCTTGATCAAACTTGGTCTGAGCCTGGTTTTCATGACGTTGGCGGGGCCAGCGGTTGCCGATAGTCGCTATGCGGTGCTGCCGTTGTTTGGCGGGGATGTTCCCGACTCTGTATTGAGCGTCGCACAAACCAAGGCTGACGAATTGATTGCCGGGTGCGAGAAGGCCGACGAGGCAATGTCGGATTGTCTGGACCGGCGCCAATTGGTGCAACGAAGTCTTGGTCGGACCATGGTGACGGTGGTGCAGAACCACTTGCCCGCCAGCGCGGCCGAAAAATTCGGCCGCATCGATGCGCAGATGCGTGGGGCCATCGAAAGCCGGCGCAGCAAGTGTTCGCGCTTCGGTGACGATCAGGCCGCGGAGAAAGCGCAATGCAAATTGCTGCAATACGTGCAGCGCAATGCGCTGTTGCGGTTGTCATTGAACCGGGCCAGGGATCTCGTCGAAGCGGGCAGCGAGCCGGTGGCCGTGACTGCCCACCCTTATGCAGCCCTGGCCGTTTTCGGTGGCAACGTGCCGCTCGACTACGACGAAAAGCTTGAGGCTTATCTGTACGAGTTCGACCGATGCAATCTTGATACCGGCATCAAGCGCAAGATCTGCATGCATGCCGAAATGAGCCAGATTGCCAGGGCGGGCAACGACGATCTGGAAGCCTTGCTGACCGAGGTGAGCCAAACCGCTGCGGAGCGGATCCAGAAGATCGACAGCGACTTTCTGGATTCGGTCAGGAGTGGCGAGGGTGAATGCGCGAGTAAGCGCACCGGCAACTTCGAGGACCCGGAACTTGAGCAGTTTCTCGCCTGCGTGATTCCTGCACTTGCCCGCCGCACGATCCTGTTGTCCAGTTCGCGCGTCGAAGTCTTGTTTGTGCAGCCCTAGGTTTGCTTCGACGCGCGAGCTGCGCTTGCTGGTCAGCCGAATCGACCGCTGTTGAAATCGGCGATCGCCTGATGAATCTCGGCGGCGGTGTTCATCACAAACGGGCCATGACCGACCACGGGTTCGTCAATGGGCTCTCCGCTCAGTAGCAGCAAGCTTGCTTCATTGTTGGCCTCGATGCTGACGGCGCTGCCGTCGGCCTCAAACTGCACCAGTTGCGCGTCGCGGGCCAGCTCCTGGCCGTTGATCTGCACGGTGCCGTCAAGCACAACCATCGCCAGGGTGCGGTCCGGTGCAAACTTAAAATTGGCACGCGCGCCCCGATGCAGGCGTACGTCCCAGACATCCATTGGCGTAAACGTGCGCGCCGGTCCGTGCTGGCCGTCGAACTGACCGGCAATGACGCGTACCTGGCCGGCCGCGTCAGGCAAGGCGACGACAGGGATGTCGGCCTTGAGCAGGTTCTGGTAGCCGGGCGCCGCCATTTTGTCTTTGGCCGGCAGGTTGACCCATAGCTGCACCATTTGCAAGGTGCCGCCGCTGCGGGTGAAGGCCTCGGAATGGAACTCCTCATGCAGGATGCCGCTGGCCGCGGTCATCCATTGCACGTCGCCCGGGCCGATTACGCCGCCGGCGCCGGTGGAGTCCTTGTGGGCGACTTCGCCCTGATAGACGATGGTTACCGTTTCAAAGCCCCGGTGCGGATGCTGGCCGACGCCACGCGGGCGGGCTGCCGGCTTGAACTCGGCCGGTCCGGCGTAATCGAGCAGCAGAAACGGGCTCAGCGGCGCGCCTTGTTCGCCGTAGCTGAACATTGAGCGCACCGGGAAACCATCGCCCACCCAGTGCGGGCGAGGGGCATCGCGAACGGCGAGAACTTTTTTCATGGTCTTTTCTCCTGGGTGGCGGGAAGTGGGGCGCCGCATCGATCACTAATAATATGGACGGAACGATGAATTAAAAAGACGCGCCAGTTGGCTTCAGTGTTCTATTCATAGAACAATAAGACATGCGCGATCTCAATGATCTCTATTTCTTTGTGCAAATCGTCGAGCACGGCGGCTTCGCGCCGGCCGAGCGGGCGCTCGGTATTCCGAAGTCACGCCTCAGTCGTCGGCTGGCCTTGCTGGAAGAGCGGCTCGGTGTGCGCTTGCTGCAGCGCTCGACCCGCCGTTTTGCGGTCACCGAGGCTGGCCAGACCTATTACATGCATTGCAAGGCCATGCTGGTCGAGGCCGATGCCGCCGATGAGGCGATTGCATTGGCGCAGGCCGAGCCGCGCGGCGTGGTGCGAATGACTTGTCCGGTGGCCTTGCTTGATGCCCGCGTGGGGGCGATGGTCGCGGCCTTCATGGTGGCTTATCCGCGCGTGACGATTCATCTTGAGGAAACCAACCGGCCGGTCGATGTGGTCGGCGAGGGGGTCGATGTTGCCA
>CAXBNM010000025.1:0-22282 GCA_963976885.1 uncultured Burkholderiaceae bacterium | reverse complement strand
CAATACGCCAACGTCAACGACGTCGGCCGGGTCATCAACCCGATGATCGTGACCGGCCAGCTTGAAGGCGGCGCGGTGCAAGGGATTGGTCAGGCCTTGTGCGAAGCGGTGGTCTACGAGCAGGAAAGCGGCCAGTTGCAAACCGGCAGCTTCATGGACTACGCGATGCCACGAGCCGACATCATTGGCGAGTTCCGCACCGCGATGGATCAGTCCATTCCGTGCAAGACCAACCGTCTGGGCGTCAAAGGGGTTGGTGAGCTGGGCACCATCGGCGCCACGCCGGCTATTGCCAATGCGGTGTTTGATGCCTTGCTGCGCCACGGCGTACCGGCCGACACGGTGCTGGCCATGGCAATGCCGTTGTCTCCCGACAAGGTCTGGGCGGCCCTGCAACAGGCCTGAAGCGCGCCTGATCCGCACGGCAAAACGGCTGCCTGAGTCACCTCAGGCAGCCGTTTTTCTTTTGTGCCGGCAGCATCGGTGGCCCGGCACCCAAGCGCTTGCTCAGCCGTTCATTTCGTCTTCAAGATAAACCTTGATGATGTCGTCGAACGAGCTCTCGGCCTTGAAACCGAGTGCCTGGGCCCGCGAGGCATCAAAGTTGGTCGGCCAGCCGGCCACAATTGCCTGAATGGTCGGATCGGCTTCCCGGCGAATAAGTTTGACCGCTTGCTCACCGACCACCCGGCCCAGCGCTTCGATCTGCTCGGCCACCGTGACCGACAAACCGGGCATGCTCAGGTTGCGACGCGGGCCGATCTGCTCACCGGGCAGGGTTGCCGCATGCAGACAGAACTCGATGGCCGAGCGCGGGCTCGAGAACCAGTGGCGGACCTGATCGGACACCGGCAGGACGGCTTCCTGGCCATTGATCGGCTCGCGCAGAATGCCCGAGAAAAAGCCCGAGGCGGCCTTGTTGGGCTTGCCGGGTCGGATGCAGATCGTCGGCAGGCGAATGCCGACGCCATCGAAAATACCGCGCCGCGTGTAGTCGGCCAGCAGCAACTCGCCGATGGCTTTCTGGGTGCCGTAGCTGGTCAGCGGCGTCAGATGGAACTCGTCCGGAATCAGCTCGGGGAACGGTGCGCCGAACACCGCAATCGACGAGGTGAACACGACCCGCGGGCAATACGGCTTTTTCTCGCTCTCGGCGCGAATGGCCTCGAACAGGTCGCGCGTACCGTCCAGGTTGATCCGGTAGCCTTTTTCAAAATCGGCCTCGGCTTCGCCGGATACGATGGCGGCAAAGTGGAAGATCAGATCGGGGCGGCGGGCGACCAGGCGGGTGGCGCTGCCGGCTACCGACAGATCGAGCGCCTCGGTGGCAATCGAATCGATCTTGCCGGCCGGGGCGGTTGGCGGCACCACATCGACCAGGTGCAGTGCGTCAACCGCGCGACCGCCGACTGTTCCGTCGGCGGCGATGCGCTCGGCCAGTTTGCGGCCGATCATGCCGGCGGCGCCAATGATCATCACATTCATCGGGTGTTCTCCAGTTGTTATCGTTCAGTAAGTACCAACAGTCTATCTGCCAAACAGTCGGGCCATCGAATCGGCATCGGCGGCGCACAGGCCGCGCTCGGTAATCAGGCCACTGACCAGTCGGGCCGGCGTGACATCGAAGGCTGGATTGGCGGCCTCGGTGCCGGGCGGCGCAATCTGTACCGTGGTGACGGCGCCGGCCGGATCGCGCCCGGCAATGGTCAGTATTTCATCAGCGCTGCGCGCTTCGATCGGCACTTCACGCACGCCATCATGAATCGACCAGTCAATGGTCGAGGATGGCAAGGCTACATAAAACGGCACGCCGTTATCGTGGGCAGCCAGGGCCTTCAGATAAGTGCCGATCTTGTTGCAGACATCGCCGCTGGCCGTTGTGCGGTCGCTGCCGACCAGACACAGGTCGACCTGACCGTGCTGCATCAGGTGCCCGCCCGCATTGTCGGCAATCAGCGTGTGCGGCACGCCGTGGCGGCCCAGTTCCCAGCAAGTCAGACTGGCGCCCTGATTGCGCGGCCGGGTTTCGTCAACCCAGACATGAATGGGCAAGCCTTCATCAAACGCACGGTAAATCGGCGCCGTGGCCGTGCCCAGATCGACGGTGGCCAGCCAGCCCGCATTGCAATGGGTCAGGATGTTCAGCGTGCGGCCCGGTTCGCGCGCCGCGATGGCATCGCGAATCAGTTGCAGGCCGTGCTCGCCAATGGCGCGATTCAGTTCAACATCTTCATCGGCAATGGTGGCAGCCAGCGCCCAGGCCGCCGAACGACGATCGCCCGCCGGCAATGCAGCCAGATGCTGTGCCATCCGGTCGAGCGCCCAGCGTAGATTGATGGCCGTGGGCCGGGCCTCGGCCAGATGAGCAATCACTTGCGTCAAGGCCGGATCGCCGGCGTCGCGATTCATCTCAAGCGCCACGCCGTAGGCTGCGAGCGCCCCAATGAGTGGCGCGCCCCGGACCTGCATCTGTCTGATGGCCTGAAAAACTTCGTCGGCGCTACGCAGCGACAAGGTTTGAAACTCGTGCGGCAGGCGGGTCTGGTCGATGATGCCAACGGCTTGCTGATCGGCCTCGGCCCAGACTGAGCGCCAGTGTTGTCCGTCAACACGCATGGCTCAGCGATGCTCCCAGGTGTCGGCGTCGGTGCTGCCCGGCGACAAGCCGAGCGTGTCGCCCTCGGTGTTGACGCCCAGACCGAGCACGGTCCGGTTGGCATACGCAAAGTAGGCAGCGACCTGATTGACTTCGAGAATTTCGCCTTCATCAACGCCGGCGGCACGAAGCTGCGCGATACTGCCCTTGCTCAGGCTGGCCGGTGCAAGGGTCAGCGTGGCGGCGTAATCGAGCAAGGCCAGCATGCCGGGGGTGAGCCCGAGGCCGCTCAGCGCCTCGGTGTCGAGAACCGGGTTTGGCTCATCGAGGCCGCGCGGCGCATAGGCGGCCACGACCGACACGCCGATCGCGCCAAGCATCGATGCATGCCGGCCGTCATCGGCCAGCAGTCGTTGCAGACCGGCGCTGTGATGCTCAACGCAATACCCACATCGGTTCAGGTCGCTGACCAGCACGCCGATCAGCTCCAGAAACCATTCGGGCAAGGTATTGCCCGGGTGATGCAAGGTGGCCTTGTACAAGGCCATATGACCTTGCATCGTGTGCGGGCGCAGACTGTGCACCGCCATGATGTTGTCGACGTTATCGTCCGACCCTTTGATCAGGTCGTACAAGGCTTTCAGGCGCCCGCCAGCTTCGGTGACGGCTATGGTCCTGATCCAACTCATTGCAAGCTCCTTGTTACTGCCCTCAGGGCAATGCGATCCGAGTCGGTATGCTAACCGCCCGCCAGCGCGGCGGGCGGCGTCCTGCGCTCCGACTTACAGCGAATTGAAGCGCAAGCCGACCATCAGCGTACGCGGTTGACTGAAGTAACCACCCGCCGTGGAGTAGTCGCGGTCGGCAACATTGACCGCGCTGACGGTAAGGGCCGCCTGCTTGCTCAGCGCATAGTTCATGCTCAGGTCTGCCGTGACAAAACCACCGAGGCGCACGTTGTTCTGCGCGTCGTCATAGCGATCGCCCGACACCTTGACCACCGAACCAAACGTGAATTCGCGCAACGCATAGCTGAACCGGGCGCTGAGCTGACGCGTGGCGCGGCGCGCCAGACGCTTGTCGAGCGTGTCGTCGGTCGGGTCGAGGAAATCAGCATTCACACGCCAGGCAAACCCGCCCATCGCCCGACCAAGCGACAGGCTCAGGCCATTGATGCTGGCTTCGTTGACGTTGTCGGCGCAGCCGAACGCATACTGCGGATCGGTATCCGGACAGACCGAGTTGTAAACAATCAGGTCGTCGATGCGATTGGCAAACAATACCGCCTTGCCTTGCCATCCCGACGGATTGTCTTTGCTGACCTGATCCCAGTAAGCACCGAATTCGATGTTGCGCGACTCTTCCGGACGAATGCCGGCACGGCCATAGCCGGGGTAATACAAGTCATTGAAACCGGGCGCCCGGTAACCAGTGCTGTAAGCGCCGCCAACCCGCATCGCCGAACTGAGCATATAGCCGTACGAGAAGGTCGCGTTGGTCTGATCGTCGTACTGATCGCTTTTGTCGCGACGCACGCTCAACTGCAGAATGTGCGCGCCTTCGCGACCGGTGATCGAGGCGCCATAGCTGTTGGTCTTGCGGGTCAGCGCGTCGGCAGAAGCATAGTCAACCGTATCGACTTCTTCTTTCAGGCGCTCGTAGCTGAGCTGCATTTCAACACCGGGCGCGACCGGCCGGGTCAGCGTGGCCTGAATCTGATCCTGCGTGGTTTCAAAGCGGCTGGCAAAGCTGGAATTGCTGATGCTGCGGTCACGACTGCGGCCCAGCTTCAGCACGATCACCGATTGATCGGGCAACTCGGTCGTGTTGGTCAGGCCGGCCAGTTCGCTGCGCGTGTCAACGCGGGCGCCGGCAAAGGTGCCGTCGTCAAAATCGGCCTCAAGGTCGGTACGCATGAAAACGGCGCGCAGCGAGCTGTTCGCCGAGTACTGAGCCGTTACATGGGCCAGCACGCCTTCACGTTCATAGCCATCGTCATCGGCATTGAAGCCGAACGCATCGGCACGCCGCACGTTGAAGCCATCACTGCTGTCGCGGGTCAACTGCAGGCCGGCCGTGATCGCCCCCGAGCCACCGGAGATGCCGGCGCCCAGCTGGCGAGTGCCATGACTGCCGAACGACACATCGCCGCTGTACGCCAACCCCTGCCGGGCCATGGGCGTAAACAACTGAATCACACCACCGATGGCATCGGCACCATACAGACCCGAGGCCGGACCGCGCAGCACTTCCATCCGGTCAACCAGACCGAAAGGCAAGGCTTCGTAGGTGGGTTGAGCCAATGAGGCCGAGGACATCCGAAAGCCATCCACCAGCAACAGGGATTGCGCGGTCGAGGTGCCGCGCAGCTGGTGCCGCCGGGGCCGCCATTGCGCACCACGCTGACGCCGGAGAGCGTGCTGAGGCGATCGACAGTGCTGAGAGCGCCATCGGTGCGCAGGCCGCGCAAGGATACCGATTCAATGTCGGACACCAGATTTACCGCCGACTGCGGCGAGCGCGTGGCCGTGACCAACACCGGTGCGAGTGAATGCGCGCCGGCCAGGGTGGCCGGATTGTCGCGCTGTTGCGCGCTGGCCGCCTGCCCGATGGTCATCAAGGCCAAGGCCAGCGACGTCATCAGCAACGGTGCGCGCAAGGCGCCGCGTTGGGCATGAGCAGGTCGGGCCTGCCGTGAGGGATTTGAACTCATGAATACTCCACCGATCCGGGCACACCCCGTGCATACCGGATCATTTCGATTTATGGCAGCGCAAATTGGTCGGGACACCTGCGGCGGAACAGAACACGCCAGACCGGCCGGATCCATTCACGTCGGCAACACCCGCCGTGCTGCGCCATGAATTGCCTCAGGCCGGTATCCGGGCTGGCAGATGACATCGCGCTCGCCTTCCCAATCGAGAGGTCGATCAGTGGCGGATTGAGCGTGTGCGCGTCGCGGCGGACGCCTCTGCTTACCGTTGCGGGGGCAGCGTCGTTCAGGCCATCCCCGGGTGACAACCCCGTATGCGCCTGACTCCTTCCCGTTTAACCCGGTATCGCTACTGCTCCGGGCACCTGTTGCCGCCTGATTATAGCCGCTCGCCCCCTGGCCGTTACCGCTGCTTGCAATAAGTCTCTGTAAGTCCCGCCGGGCCCGGGGAGACTATCCTTGTGGATCCCCTTCAGTCTGACTACCGGAGAAAAACATGACGAGACTTCGACACCTTCTTGGCGCAATGGCGAGCTTCACCCTGCTGAGCGTTGGCGCTACTGCCGCCCAGGCGGCCGATACCCAAGCCGCCGCCGCCGGCCTGCTGAGCAGCAAAAGCCCGTATTCGGTGGCCGTAACCATCGATCGCTTCGAAAAACTGGTCAGCGGCAAGGGCATGAAAATCTTCGCCCGCGTCGATCATGCTGCCGGCGCGCGCAAGGTGAATCAGGAGTTGCGTCCCACCGAATTGCTGATTTTCGGGAACCCTCAGGGCGGCACGCCGCTGATGCAGTGCAGCCAGTCGTTTGCGATCGATCTGCCGCTCAAGGCGCTGGCCTGGGAAGATGCGCAGGGGCAAGTCTGGCTGGGCGTGAACGATCTTGCCACGCTGGCCGCTCGCCATCACGCCGATGATTGCCCGGCGGTTGCCAAGGTGGGCGCCGCGGTGCGCAATTTTGTCGCCGCGACCATCAAAGAGTAAGCAACACCGGCGCGCCAGGCCGGCGCGCCGGCCAAAGGCACAGTAATAACCCACAGTACGAGCGCACAGTCAGCGCACTGTCAGCCCTCATCCCGTCCACGATCAGCGCACCCTGAGCGTACGGCAAGCGCACGGCAACGCGCGCACTACCGCGCTACCAACGCTTCAGCGCAGCGCCCGCACCAGACGCGCCACCGCTTCGGGCATTTCGCTCACCTGCGGCCCCGAGAACGACAAGCGCAACGCGCGCGGATCGGGCGTGCTGTCGTAAAAGGCAGCCCCCGGCACGAAAGCCACCCCTTGCGCCAGCGCGCGGGTCAGCAAGTCGGTCGCGCTCAGAGCTTCGCCGCCCTTGCCCGCCGCCGCCGCTTCAGTAAGCCGGGCCCACAGAAACATGCCGCCACCTGGCGTATTGATCTGCAGCAGGTCACCGGCCTGCGTTTGCAGCGCATCGCGCAGCGCATCACGGCGCTCACGGTAGTAACCCCGCAGCAGCGTCAACCGACCGGCCAGCCGACCCGATTCCAGATAATGCGCGGCGGCCAGCTGGGTCAGGGTGCCGGTATGCAGATCCATCCCTTGCTTGAGCAGCACCGCCGGCCGGTACAGCGCCGCCGGCAACACCATCCAGCCCAGCCGCAGCCCCGGCGCCACCACCTTGGACAAGGTTGACATGTGGATCACCCAGGGCTGCCAAAGCGGCTCATCCTGGGCCAGACAGAACAATCCGGGCACGCGCTCGCCCTCAAAGCGCAACTCGCTGTAAGGGTCATCTTCGACAATCATGACCTGATGCTGCGCGGCCCACTGCAAAATGGCGCGGCGCCGGGCCAGACTCATCGTGTGCCCGGTCGGATTGGCAAAGTCGGGCACCAGATACATCATGCGCGGCCGGCGACCAGCCGCGATCAACGCATCCAGAGCCGCCATATCAGGGCCTTCGGCATCGCGCCCCACCCCTTCCAGGTTATCGGTAACCAGACGGAAAACCGACACCGCGGCCAGGTACGAGGGCCGCTCGACGACGACAATATCGTCCGGATCGAGCAGCAAACGGGCCACCAGATCAATGCCTTGTTGCGAACCACTGGTGACCAGCACCGAATCAATACCACTGATGATGCCGCGGCTGGCCATCAGCGCGCACAAGGCCTCGCGCAGCCTGGGCTCGCCCTCGGTCAATCCGTATTGCAAGGCGTGATGCGGCTCGCGCATCGCCGCGGCTACTGCCTGCTCGACCCCCTCAACATCAAAGCCGTCGGCGGTCGGCAAGCCGCCGGCCAGTGAGATCATGCCCGGCGCACGTGCCTGGGCCAGCAGGTCGCGAATCGGCGAGGACTGGATCTGTGCGACCCGTCGTGAGGTCAGGCCGGCGCGTGAGGTCGCTATCATTGCAATTCCAGACTCTTGTCAGTAGGCGTTGAGCAGACTAGCCCGGCACGCGCCACTTGAGCAGAGACAATTCGTTTTCCGATGACCGGCGGTGTCATGGTCGGCCGGCCAGCACAGTGAGCCTGCGATGATTCGATTGAACAGTGATACCGAAACCCAACCCACAGCGGCGATGCGCGAGGCCATTGCGCAGGCACCGGTGGGTGACGAACAACGCCACGAAGACCCGAGCATCAATGCCTTGTGCGAACGGGTAGCCGAACTGCTCGGCAAGGAAGCGGCCGTGTTTCTGCCCAGCGGCACGATGGGCAATGTCATCGCAGTCAAGACCCACACCAAACCGGGCGACTTGCTGCTGGCCGATGCGGCCGCCCATGTGTTGCGCGCCGAGGGTGGGGGCGCGGCCATGATTTCCGGCGTGATGACCGACACCATCGGCGCCAGCCCCGGCGACGACACTTTGCCGCCGGGTGTCTTCAACGCCGCCCGCCTGCAGGCCAGCGTGGCGGCCGGCTCGGCGCTGCCCTCGCCGTATGCACCGCCGGCCACACTGGTCTGCGTCGAGCAGACGCATAACTTTGGCGGTGGTTCGATCTGGCCTCTTGAAACCCTGCGCGAAGTTGGCCAGGCCGCCCATGACCGCGGCATGGCTGTCCATATGGACGGCGCCCGGCTCATGAATGCGGTGGTGGCCAGCGGAGTACCGGCCGCCGACTATGCCGCCTGTGTCGACTCGCTCTGGATCGATTTCACCAAAGGGCTGGGCGCGCCGATTGGCGCCGTGCTGGCCGGCTCGTACCAGTTCATCGCCCAGGCTCGGCGCTATAAGACCATGGTCGGCGGGGCGCTTCGTCAGGCCGGCATTGCCGCCGGTGGTTGCCTCCATGCGCTCGATCATCACATCGAGCGGCTCGCCGACGATCATCGCAATGCCACCCGACTGGCCGCCGGCTTGCAGGCCATGGCCGGTGTCGAACTCGTACACGGCATGCCGCAAACCAATATCGTGTTCTTCCGGGTCAATGGCACCGGGCTGGATGCAACCGAATTTTCCGCCCGCTGTCTGGCCGCCGGCGTGCGCGTCGGGCCGGTCGCCGGTGCCGTGCGCGCCGTCACGCATCTTGATATCAGCGACGCTGATATCGACACTACGCTGCAAGTCATGAGCGAGGTGATTCGCTCGGTCTGAGGTCGGCGCATTTGACGAATGGCGCCACACATTGCCTACAAGCGTGAACTCGGTCACGTCATTTTTGGTGAGGGCGTTAAAACCAATGACAAAAATCACGGACCCGGCATCAGATCTGCTCAGAATCAAGGTCAGTACCAAGCCAACGCTTTGTAGACTTTGTGGAGACGGATGCGATGCAAAAGCCTGTAACCGAGACGAGTTCGGGGCTGTTTCTTCTCGTCAATAACCTGCCCGCACTGCAAGCGGCCGAACGTCTTGCGCAATCGATCGACAGTGGCATGCGCTTTTGCTGTGAGAACCAGCAAAAGCTCACCCTCGCCCAGGGCCGCGCCCGCGACCTGCACAATGCCGCCCGCAAGGCGCGCTTCCAGACGGACGACGATGCGCCGGCCCACGACGCCATCGAGTCGGCAACGGCAAGCGCGGCAAGCCTTGAAACCGATGACGACACCGATGACTTGCTCGATTTCGAGCGTGACACGGACGACTATGATGTGGAGGCGTTATTCGATCAGACCGATGACGATGCGATCAGCGATGCTGGCGACGACCTCGTCAATGAGCGCGATTTCGAGCTGGAACTGGCCTGAGCGGCTGGCGTTGCAGTCATGGTGCTGCCGCTCAGCGCAGCACCAGATTACTGCGGTGGATCAACTCCGGCTCTTCCACAAAGCCGAGCTTGTCGGCGATATCCCCTGACGGGGTGCGCAGAATGAGCCGGGTCTGTGCACTGGAATAATTAACCAGGCCACGAGCGATTTCTTCGCCCGCCTGATTGCGACAAGCCACGACCGCGCCGCGTTCAAACTCGCCTTGCACATCGATTACGCCAATCGGCAGCAGGCTCGTGCCTTGTTTGAGCAAGGCCCGCTGCGCGCCATCGTCGATGACAACCGCACCGGCCAATTGCAAATGCCCGGCCAGCCATTGCTTGCGAGCGGTCAGACGCGCGGTGCGGGCAATGAATTGCGTACCGATCAGTTCACCACCGGCCAGGCGCACCAGCAATGATGGTTGCCGGCCCGAGGCCACAATGGTGTGGGCGCCACTGCGGGCCGCCCGTCGCGCCGCCGAGACCTTGGTCTGCATGCCGCCCTTGCCCCAGGCCCCGCCCGTCGAGCCCGCCATCTCGTCCAGCCGTGGGTCACCAGCGGTGACCGAGCCCAGCAACAGTGCGTGGGCGTCCTTGCGTGGGTCGGCCGTGTACAAGCCTTCCTGATCGGTCAGAATGACCAGCACATCGGCCTCGACCAGATTGGTCACGAGCGCACCGAGCGTGTCGTTGTCACCGAACTTGATTTCGTCGGTCACCACCGTGTCGTTCTCATTGACGATCGGCACCACCCCAAAGCCAAGCAATGCGGTCAGCGTGGCGCGTGCGTTCAGGTAGCGCTTGCGATCGGACAAGTCATCGTGAGTCAGCAACACCTGGGCCGTTTGCAGCGCATGGGCGCGAAACGCGCTTTCATAGACTTGCGCCAGCCCCATCTGGCCAACCGCAGCCGCGGCCTGCAACTCATGAACCTCGCGCGGCCGCTCGCTCAGACCGAGTCGAACCGTCCCCTCGGCAATGGCGCCGGAGGACACCAGCACCACTTCGGTACCGCCGAGTCGCAAGTGCGCAATCTGTTCGGCCAATGCGGCAATGGCGGCCGGGTCCATGCCGCGACCTTCATTGGTAACCAGAGCCGAGCCAATCTTGACGACGACTCGTCGCGCGGTGGCCAGCAACGGGCGCGCGGCAATCTGACGATCGATGGCAGCGGCGTCGGCCGCCTCTGCGGTTACCGGCGTTGCCGCCGCTGCTGTCGTTGCTGCCGTTGCTGATGCGTCACCCGCTGCCGCCTGCGCGTCGGTCAGGTCTTTCGGTGCCTGAGCATCAGGGCTCATCGCCGCGCTCCGCGTCCTCATCATTGGTAAACCGCTCATCGGCCGCCTCGTCTTCGGGGCGGCGGCGCGAAAGATCAAGCGCCGTCTGGGCCGCCTGACAAACCCGCTCGCAGCCCTCGCGGGTCAGCGCCGAAATACGAAACACATGCTCGTCGGCCACTTCCAGCGCATCTTCGCCCGAGCCGCGATAGCGGGCCAGAAAGTCAGCGACCCGCTCCTCGCGCTCTTCGGCCGGAATCATGTCGATCTTGTTGAGCAGCAACCAGCGCGGCTTGGCGGCCAGCGCTTCATCATAGGCGCGCAACTCGTGCACGATGATGCGAGCCTGCTCGGCCGGATCGACGGATTCATCGATGGGCGCCATATCGACCAGATGCAACAACAGGCCGGTGCGCTGCAGATGGCGCAAGAACTGATGCCCCAGCCCGGCGCCTTGCGAGGCCCCCTCGATCAGCCCCGGCACGTCAGCGACCACAAAACTGCGCTCGGCCCCGACCCGCACCACGCCCAGATTGGGATGCAAGGTGGTGAACGGATAGTCGGCAATTTTCGGGCGGGCGTTGCTGACCGCGCTGATGAAGGTGGACTTGCCCGCATTGGGCTGCCCCAGCAAGCCGACATCGGCCAGCACCCGCAATTCCAGACGCAGCGAACGAGCCTGCCCCGGTACCCCCGGCGTACTTTCGCGCGGCGCACGGTTGGTACTGCTCTTGAAATGGATGTTGCCCAGACCGCCCTTGCCGCCGTTGGCGACCAGCACCACCTGCTCATGCTCGGTGAGATCGGCGATGATTTCGCCACTGTCCACATCTTGGATGACGGTGCCGACCGGCATGCGCAGCGTCACATCATCGCCGCCGGCGCCGTATTGGTCCGAACCGCGGCCGTGCTCGCCGTTGCGCGCCTTGTGATGGCGGGCAAAGTGGTAGTCGATCAAGGTATTGATGTTGCGATCAGCAATCACATAAATGCTGCCGCCACGACCGCCGTCACCGCCGCTGGGTCCACCCTTGGGAATGAACTTCTCACGGCGGAACGCAACGATACCGTTGCCACCGTTACCGGCCTGCACCTCGATATGCGCTTCGTCGAAGAATTTCATGGGAATTGTCCTGTTCTGATACGAAAAAACCCCGCCAGGCGGGGTTTTGGTCACCGCCTGGGGAAGCGGTTACTGCGGCTCGACGTTCACGAGCTGGCGGCGCAGAGCCCCCTTGATCGTGAAGTTGACCGTCCCGTCTTTCAATGCAAAGAGGGTGTGGTCTTTGCCGATACCGACATTGTCGCCGGGATGAAACTTGGTGCCACGCTGACGCACGATGATGCCGCCTGCCGAAATGGCTTGCCCACCGTATACCTTCACGCCGAGCATCTTGGGCTTGGAATCGCGCCCGTTTCGCGTAGAGCCGCCGCCTTTCTTATGTGCCATGAGATCGTTCTCCGATGTCTTGGCCGACCCCGAAGGGTCGGCAGGAATCAGGCGCGCTTACCGCCGTCCAGTTCGTCTTTCAGCTTCTTCAGCTCGTCCCACTTACCAGCGGCAGCCAGAGCGGCTTGCTCAGCCCAGGTGTCGGGCTTGTGCACTGAAAAACGCGGGCCCGCGTCGTCCAGAACCTTTTGCAGCTGCTCCTGACTGGCAGCGGCTACAGCGGCAAAGGTGCTGAAACCGGCGGCAACCAGATGCTCGGCGATTTTCGGACCAATGCCTTCCACTTTGGTCAGGTCGTCGCTTGATGCACCGGCTTCGTCGCCTTCAGGCTGACGACCACGGGCGGCATCCCAACCGGCTGCCAATGCTGCCGTGCCTTCGCCCTGAGCGATCGCGAGGCGATCACGACGGGACTGAGCATAAGCCATGGCTTCGGTGGCGTCGGCTTCTTCTGCGCCCAGCGGCGAAGAAATCTTGCTGACGAACAGCTCAGTGTAGGTCTGGCGATGGCCCTGGCTTTTACGGTAGTGCTTGCGCCGGCGCATCTTGAAAATGCGCACCTTCTTGTGCTTGCCTTGATTCAGAACCGTGAGCGAAACTGACGCTCCGTCGACGAGAGGCTCGCCGACCAGGGACTTTTCACCATGACCTACCGCCAGAACTTGCTCCAGCGTGATCACAGCTCCAATGTCCGACGGTATCTGTTCTACTTTCAATTTTTCGCCGGGGGCAACTCGGTACTGCTTGCCGCCGGTTTTTATGACCGCGTACATTTGATTGAAACCTCGATTAATTTGTAACGACTGGCCTGACTACGACCGGCCCCGCAACTGGCATGCCCACCCTGGTCAAACCTACTTAGGGCTTATTCAGTCCTTTTCGGCCATCTTGCCTGGGGTTTGCATGGCAGTCTGGCTACGCCCAAGTGCCCGTCAGACCGACTGGCTGGCCTGAACGACAGGGGTTCTGCCTACGAACTACTGCTTGCGAACTTCATCTTGCGAGCGACGGCCGGCCAGTTTCAGCCTTGCTTTTCAGCTCCGCTTCAGCGATCAGCGCTGACCAGGATTTCTGATCAAACCTATCTGCTGAGCGCCTCTTCCGACCTAATATTGGCCATACTCTTGCCAACCACTCTGACCACTACAGCTTTGATCACCTTCCTTTCAGCCACCTTCCTTTCAGCCATCACTACCGGCCGATATCAGGCAACCCAATGCCAACTCTGGACAAAGTGCGGGCTGGCTGCAAGGCTCGCCATTCAGAGAACCCGAGATTCTATCCCCGATAGTGGTCGCTTAGCAAGGCGTGCTTAGACTAGAATGCTCGAATCATGAAACCCGCCGAACTCTTTCCCGTCCTCGCGTCCGATCTTGCCGAGGTCGATCAGGTAATCCGCAACCAACTCCGCTCCGAAGTGGCGCTGGTCAATACCGTCGCTGATTACATCGTCGGCTCTGGTGGCAAAAGAATGCGGCCAGTGCTGCTGCTGCTGCTGGCCCGAGCACTTGGCTATCGTGGCGAACACAATCACTTCCAGCTCGCCGCAGTCATCGAATTCATTCACACCGCCACTTTGCTGCACGACGATGTGGTCGATGAATCCGCGCTACGGCGCGGGCGCGACACCGCCAATGCCCGCTTCGGCAATGCCGCCTCAGTGCTGGTCGGCGATTTTCTGTACTCACGCGCATTTCAGATGATGGTGGCCACTGACCGCATGCGCGTGATGAAAGTGCTGGCCGACGCCACCAACATCATTGCCGAGGGTGAGGTCTTGCAGCTCATCAACTGCAACGACCCCGACGTCGATCAGGCCCGCTACATGCAGGTCATCCAATACAAAACAGCCAAACTGTTCGAGGCCTCAGCCCGACTCGGTGCCATTTTGTGTGACGCCCCGCCGGCCTGCGAAGAGGCGGCCGCCGCGTACGGGCGCCATCTGGGCACCGCTTTCCAGATCATCGACGATGTCCTCGATTATTCGGGCGACCAGCAGGACATCGGTAAAAGTGTCGGCGACGACCTGCGCGAGGGCAAACCTACGCTGCCGCTCATCTATGTAATGGCCGAAGGGACGGGCACCGAGCGCGACCTGGTACGGCAGGCCATTGCCGAAGGCTCGGCCGACAACTTTCCTGCCGTCATGGCTGCCATCGTCCGCACCGGCGCTCTCGACTACGCCCGAGCACAAGCCGTTAATGAGGCAGAAATGGCACACAAGCAGGTAGAAATTCTTGTTCCGCAAGGAAGCACTTCTGCGTATCGCGAGGCCCTGCTATACTTCGCGTCCTATTCAGTGGACAGAGATCGCTGAAGTCGGGGTGTAGCTTAGCCTGGTAGAGCGCTACGTTCGGGACGTAGAGGCCGGAGGTTCGAATCCTCTCACCCCGACCATTCATTGAATCCGCCGTCTGAATAGAGTCATGCAACACCAATGCATGCAGCATCAGAGCATGCAACTTTGCAAACCCGCCTCCGGTTCCGGCGGATGCCCAAAGAAGGTTGCACCAGGGTGTCAGTCACGAAATTGCAAACATCTCGTTGACGATACCGGCTCCATGAAGAGCCTCCTCGCAAGCAACACTCCATGCCCACCCCCTGCCAGGAGAGCGAGATGATCAACGAAGCCCCCAAAATCCAAATCAAGCTGCCAGCGGCCAACACGCGGCCCACTGCCGATGCCATCGCCGCCTTTCAGGGCGTGCAGACCGGCTTTGTGGTCGATGCCATGGGCGGCGCCGGGGCGCTGCACCACACCATCAAACCCATGTTTGCCGACCAGAGCGCGCTGTGCGGCATTGCACTGACCTGCGATGCGGGGCCGGCCGACAACCTGGCCGTGCTGGCCGCCCTCGAACACGTGCAAGCCGGCGACATCATCATCGCCAGCGCCCACGGCCATCTCGAATGCGCCATCATTGGCGATCTGGTGCTGGGCATGGCCAAAAACAGCGGCGCGCTGGGCTTTGTCACCGACGGCAGCGTGCGCGACACGCGCGGCATCCGCCAGGTCGGCCTGCCTTGTTTTGCCGTGGGCGTCAGCCCCAATTCGCCGCACAAGAGCGGCCCGGGCATTGTTGGCGCCCCGGTCGTACTGGGCGGCCTGAGCATTGCCACCGGCGATCTGATCGTCGCCGATGAAGACGGCGTGGTGGTCGTGCCGCAAGCGCAAATCGAAACGACCGCACGGCAACTGGCCGAAGTGCTGGCGGCCGAGTCAGTCCTCGATGCGCGCGTGCGCGACGGCCTGACCAGCTTACCCATCAACACTTGATTCGCGTCACCCTCCCCCTCAGACCCCATCCCCCTGAACGGAACCCGTCATGACCAACCCGAAATCAGAAACAGCTCAGCTCGACCCTTTCTGGATGCCATTTACCGACAACCGTAGCTTCAAGCAAAAGCCGCGCATGGTGACCTCGGCAAAAGGCATGTTCTACCGTGATGCTGACGGCCATGAAATCATGGACGCGATGTCCACCCTCTGGTGCGTGAATGCCGGCCACTGCAATCCGCACATCGTCGAGGCCATCGCCAGGCAAGCCGGCGAACTCGATTACGCCTCATCGTTTTCAATGTCGCACCCGCTGCCCTTCGAACTGGCCCGCCGGCTGACCTCGCTGGCTCCCGAAGGGCTCAATCATGTGTTCTTCACGAACTCAGGTTCCGAATCGGTCGATACCGCGCTCAAGATGGCGCTGGGCTACCACCGGCTCAAGCGTGAAGGCACGCGCAACCGCTTCATCGGCCGCGAACGGGCCTACCACGGCGTCAACCTCGGCGGTATCGCGGTCTCGGGCATGACGACCAATCGTCAAGCCTACGGCCACGCCATCACGCTGGCGGCCGATCACCTCGCCCACACCCAGGACCTGAAGAACCGGGCCTTTGTCAGAGGCTGCGCCAGCGAGGGTGCCGAGCTGGCCGATGAGCTCGAAAACCGCCTGATCCCCATTCACGGCGCGGACAACATCGCCGCCGTTATCGTCGAGCCGGTGTCCGGCGCCGGTGGCGTGCTGGTTCCGCCCGCGGGCTACCTGCAACGGCTGCGCGACATTTGCACCAAGCACGGAATCCTGCTGATTTTTGATGAAGTCATCACCGGCTTCGGCCGGCTCGGCAAACCGTTTGCCGCTGACCTTTTCGGTGTAACCCCCGATTTGATGACATTCGCCAAAGGCGTGACCTCGGGCACCGTGCCACTGGGCGGCGTGCTGGTCTCGGACGAGATCTACAACACCTTCATGAACACCGATGCCCCCGGCGTCGAGTTCTTCCATGGCTATACCTACTCCGGCCACCCGCTCGCCTGTGCCGCGGCGCTGGCCACGCTCGATGTCTACGAGCAAGGCGATCTGCTCAACAAGGCATCCGGTCCGGCAGGCCAGGCCTTTGAAGACGGCTTGCACGCGCTGGCCGACAAGCCGAACGTCGTCGATTGCCGCAATCTGGGCTTCGTCGGTGCGGTCGAAATGAGCCAGCGTGATGGTCAGAAATCGGTCCGAGCGCTCGAAGTGTTCGACTATTGCTGGCGCAACGGCGTATTCGTCCGCCCGGTCGGCGATGCCATCGGCTTCAGCCCGCCGCTGATTGCCGAGCCCGAGCACATCGAGCAGATGTTCGCCACGGTAGGCAAGGCCCTGGACACCGTCGCCTGAGGCCTGCCCAGCCGGCGCGTGCGCGCGCCGGCTCATCAACAGTCCGCAAAAACATCGCGCTGATGTGATACCTTGGACCGGACGGCATCAGCGTCGTCCATTTCAGGGTTTCCGCGTTTATCAGTAATAGCCACCGGGCCGGTTGAGACACCAGCAACCCGCCTGCTGGTCTGCGTTGGCTTCAGATTGTGTAGAGAGGATAAGTTGCGTTCGACTGAGCGTTCATACCGCAGGGCCGTTAGGCCAACCATAGGTAACCTGATGCTGGTCGCAGCGCTGGGCCTGGCCGCTCCTGTCGCGCAGGCGCAAGGCGCCGATGCCGCCAAGTCTGACGAACCGTCGACGCTCGATATCGCCAGCAGCTTTCCCAGCACTCAGCCCATCGTCGGCCCGGCCCAGACGCAACTGGTCGAACTGATCAACTCGATGGCCGGCAGTTCACTGAAAGCCAAGCTCCACGAGCCCGGTGAAATCGTCCCCACTCAGCAATACCTGAGCGCAGTCGGCACCAGCACGCTTGACGCTGCATGGACAACGGCCAGCGAATGGGCGAGTAAAGACAGCGCGTTCTGGCTGTTTGCTTCAATCCCGTTCAGCCGCGGCCCCGAGGCCCAACTGGCCTGGCTCAAGTATGGCGGCGGCGAAACCTTGTTCAAGCAATTGCACATGAAGTACAACGTCGAAGTACTGCCTTGCGGCATGAGCCCGGCTGGCAGCACGGGCTGGTTCCGCAATGAATTGACCACGCCGGCCGACTTCAAAGGCCTCAAAATTCGCGCCACCGGTCTGGCCTCGCAGGTCTTGCGCAACATGGGCGCCGAACCGCAGGTTGTCAGCAACGATGAACTGCGTCGCGCCTTCGAAACCAACATCATCGATGCCGCCATGTTCAACACCCCGGCGCTGAACGAAAAGCAAGGCGTTGAAGAGTTCGCCAAGAACCTCTACTTCCCGGCCTGGCATCAACCAAGCACCCTCAACGAGTTGCTGATCTCCAAAAAGAAATGGGCGGCGTTGTCACGGCAACATCGCGCCATCATTCAGGGCGCGTGCGACATCATCACTTTGCGCCAGCTGACCGAGGCACAGGCGCAGCAAGGCAAAGTGCTCAACGAGCTGATCGAAAAAGGGCTCAAACCGCTGCGCTGGTCTGATGACATCCTGGCAGCGTTCCGCAAAAGCTGGGAAAAGACGGCTACCGACCTTTCTGCAAACAGCGAAGAGTTCAAGAAGGCGTGGGAATCCTACAAAGCCTTTGCCGCCACTCAGAAAGCCTGGGAAGACTATTCGGGCAGTCGGTAAGCAACGCAATCCGTAGCGCCCGGAACTGAGCCCGGGCTGCCTACGGATTGCCGCCAAGCTCACCAATCTACAAATACAGATTGCCGCTTGAGATCAGCTCATTGGTGATGTTGCCGCTCAAGCCCAGACCGCCAGTGACCAGATCCACGCCGACAAGCTCGATCGAAAGATCGGTTTGTGAGGCCAGATACCCGCTACTGTAGCCGCCAGTCGTGCTGACTGAGATGATCGTGTCCGATCCATCAAGCGCGTAACTCACGTAGCTGTCAAGGTTGCCATATGCCGCCCCGTCGAGCAGATCGCCGAGAACCAGCAGGTCGCCCGAGGCGCCGATGCTGAAGTCATTGATGACATCCTGGTCTGGCGAGCCCGCAACACCGACACCGCCGGCCAACCAGATGAACAAGTCCCGCCCGGCTCCACCGGTCATTGCATCCGAGCCGCTGCCACCGTAGATGCGATCGAGACCGGCTCCGCCATCAAGCGTATCGTTTCCACTGCCACCGGCCAGCATGTCATTGCCCGCGCCGCCGTCAATGATGTCGGCGCCCGCCTCGCCAAGCAGCGAATCCGCCCCGTCGTCGCCGTCGAGCACATCGTCGCCACCTTGCGCGGCAAAGAAATCGTTACCCGTGGTGCCCGCATAAGTCTCGACCCCATTGGTGGCAGCGAGATCGGCAATCGGTCCGGCGTTGACTTCGATGGCGATGGTTTGTGTCACCGTGCTTGAAGTCTCCCCGGAACCTTGCTCGGTAGATGTCGCGGCTACCGTGATCGACTCCCCGCCGGCATAGTCGCCCGGCAACAGCAACTGCAAACCGCTCAGATCCTCCTGATCAAGCGTCCAGACCCCATCGCCGTCCGCAGTGCCGTGGTTCAGCGATGCACCGGTTGGCAGATCACTGACCGTGATACTGACAAACACTTCCGATCCATCAGTGTCGGCCAATGCAAAGAGCGGCAAATCGACTGCAGTGACCGGCAAATCCCAGGCACTGACATTCAAGCGGGCGCCCAACAGATCGTCACCACCGTTGAAGACAACGAACGACATGCGGTAGGTACCGGCCTCGTCAGCCGTGTAGGTGAGCGTGCCCGTGTCCCAGTACGACAGCAAAGGCAACGCCGGGATGGCGGGCAGAATATTCAGAAAGCTCGCCGACGACGCCATGATCGTGTCGGAGCTTGAGCCATCCGGCGCCTGCACATGCAGCAATGCAACGTCTTCTTTGCCATCGAGCACCGCCAGATTTGATTCGTCACTCTGGAATGCCCAGTCATAGCTGATCGATTCGCCAGCCTGCAGCGTAACGTCGTAGGAACGGATGTCGCCATCGATACCGATAACGTTAGCTGGATTCGAGACGGGGAACGTCACTGGATTATGCGTTTCCATCCAGCCCGCATCGACATCAAGCAAGGCTTCTATCGTTGCCGCGTCCAGCTGAGCATCGGTCGACAACTGATCAAAGGAATTGGCCGAATTCACAAACAGGGTTGCAGGTGCGATCACGACCGGCAGATCAAGTACCGCATCGACCGACAGATTCAGCACACCGGTCGTTTCGGCATGGCCGCCACCCGATGCGGTGTAGGTAATCGTCGGCACGGTGCCGCTCCAATCCAGCGCCGGCACGAACAAATAGTCACCGTCGGCCTCGACCGTGATGACACCAACACCATCGATACTGACGCTGACACCGGCAGCAACTGATGAAGCGTTGCCACTCACAACATAACTGTCGACCGACAGCCCCGCCACATCGTTGGCCAGCACATTGCCGGTAATGTTGGCGTCTTCCAGCGCCGAGCCGGTATCGGCAATGGTCGCGTTCACCTCCACACTGACGCTACCTGCCGTATTGCCAAGCCCGGCCGAATCGGCAAACGCCCCGGCCCCCACCTCAACAACCGGATCAGCACTCCCCGAAGGCGTCAGCAAGGCGGTATAGCTCGTTCCAGAACCGGCAAACGCGCTGATTGCGCCACCGGTCACCGATACATCGGCGGCCGTGAAGTCAAGGGAAGCCTCAGACAACGTAAAGGTCAGCGTCGTCGTTTGGTTCCAGTCGATTACCGAGGCGGCAGCGTCAATGGCAACCAGCGGTTGCGTGGCGTCGAGCTCTACCGTCAGCGAAGTCGCCGCACTGACATTGCCCGCCGGATCGGTCGCGGTAATGCTCAACTCAGTTTCGCCGGCATCCAAAGCCACCGTCGGCGTGACCGCCCAGGTGCCGTTAGCGGCCACCGTTGTCGTGAGCACCTCACCACCGGGGACCGTCACCGTAATCGTGTCGCCGCTGGTTGCCGCTGAACCGGAAATTGTTGGTTTGGCGTTGTTGGTAATGCCATCGCCCAGCACGCCGGTATCGGCGCTCACATCAAGCACAGCACCTGGCGCTGATGGCGCGGTCAAATCAATCTCTACGGTCAACGTCGTTGCGGCACTCACATTGCCGGCCGGATCGGTCGCCGTAATGCTCAACTCGGTTTCGCCAGCGTCAAGCGCCACGGTCGGCGTCACCGACCAGGTGCCATTGGCAGCTACCGTTGCCGTCAACACTTCACCGCCGGGAACCGTGACGGTAATGGTGTCGCCACTCGTTGCAGCCGAGCCCGAGATCATTGGCTTGGTATTGCTGGTGATGCCATCGCCGGAAACGCCGGTATCCGCACTGATGTCTATGATTGCTGCCGGCGCCGATGGTGCCGTCGCATCAACCTCTACCGTCAGCGTCGTTGCGGCGCTCACATTGCCAGCCGGATCCGTCGCAGTAATGCTGAGATCAGTTTCGCCAGCGTCAAGCGCCACTGTTGGCGTCACCGACCAGGTGCCGTTCGCGGCTACCGTTGCTGTCAGCACTTCGCCCCCCGGTACCGTGACGGTAATGGTGTCACCACTGGTAGCCGCCGAGCCCGAGATAACAGGCTTCGTATTGCTGGTGATGCCATCACCAGTGACACCGGTGTCGGCACTGACATCGAGCACAGCAAGCGGGGCCGATGATGCAGTCGTATCAACTTCTACCGTCAACGTTGTCGCAGCACTGACATTTCCAGCCGCATCCGTCGCTGTAATGTTCATTTCCGTTTCGCCAGCGTCCCACGCAATAGTCGGCGTCACCGCCCAGGTACCGTTAGCGGCTACTGTGGCCGTCAATACTTCACCACCCGAAACCGTGACGGTGATGGTGTCGCCGCTCGTTGCAGTCGAACCCGATATCATTGGCTTCGTGTTATTGGTGAGGCCATCGCCGGAAACGCCCGTATCAGCACTGACATCAAGCACGGCGGCCGGCGCCGATGGCGCGCTTGCATCAACATCTACGGTCAAAACGGTGGCAACGCTGACATTACCTGCCGCATCAGTTGCAGTGATACTCAGATCGGTTTCACCGGCGTCCAGCGCTACGGTCGGCGTGACCGACCAGGTGCCGTTAGCGGCTACCGTTGTCGTCAACACCTCACCACCGGGGACTGTCACCGTAATCGTGTCGCCACTGCTTGCCGCAGATCCCGAAATGACTGGCTTGGTGTTGCTGGTGATGCCGTCGCCAGGAACGCCGGTATCAGCAATGGCATCAATGATGGCCGCTGGAGCCGATGGTGCGTCGGCATCAACCTCTATCGTCAATGTTGTGGCGGCACTCACATTGCCGGCTGGGTCGGTCGCCGTAACGCTCAACTCGATCTCGCCCGCGTCGAGCGCCACTGTCGGCGTCACCGACCAGGTGCCATTGGCAGCTACCGTTGCCGTCAACACTTCGCCACCAGGTACTGTCACCGTAATGGTGTCGCCACTCGTTGCGGCCGAACCCGAGATCATTGGCTTCGTGTTGTTGGTCAGGTTGTCGCCGGAAACACCCGTATCGGCACTGGCATCAAGTACGGCATTGGGTGCCAATGGTGCCGTTGCGTCAACTTCCACCGTCAGCGTCGTGGCTGCACTCACATTGCCCGCTGGGTCGGTCGCGGTAATGCTCAGCTCGGTTTCGCCTGCGTCAAGCGCTACGGTCGGCGTTACCGACCAAGTCCCATTGGCGGCTACCGTTGCCGTCAACACTTCGCCACCGGATACTGTAACGGTGATGGTGTCGCCGCTCGTCGCAGCCGAACCCGAGATTA
>CAXBNM010000024.1:0-22955 GCA_963976885.1 uncultured Burkholderiaceae bacterium | reverse complement strand
GGTTCCGTTGAGCGAGGCCAATACGGGCTTAGCCATGAGCAAGCTCCCTGACGGCGGCCGCGGTACCACCTACCGATCCGGCGCCCAGTGTGACGACAACATCGCCGTCACGGGCGGCGGCCAGAATAGCGGCCGGCAGTGCATCGATCTCTTCGACAAAAACCGGTTCGAGCTTGCCCGAAACCCGGATGGCCCGCGCCAGCGCGCGGCCGTCGGCGGCCACGATGGGCGCTTCACCGGCGGCATAGACTTCGGTCAGCAGCAAGGCATCGGCCTGCGACAACACGGCCACGAAGTCTTCGAACAGATCGCGGGTACGGGTGTAGCGATGCGGCTGGAAAGCAAGCAGTACGCGCTTGTCCGGAAAGGCGCCACGGGTGGCCTGCAAGGTTGCGGCCAGCTCCACCGGATGGTGAGCGTAATCATCGACCAGCACGAACGAGCCGCCAGCGGGCAGCGGAATATTGCCGTAAGGCTGAAAGCGGCGACCCACGCCATTGAAATGCGCCAGCGCCGTGGCGATGGCCGCATCGGGCACGCCCATCTCATAGCCGACTGCGACTGCAGCCAGTGCGTTGCGCACGTTATGCAGCCCCGGCGCATTGAGTCTGGCTTCAAAACGCTCAACCCCGTCGCGCACCACCGTAAAGCGCATCCCCGTGCCTTCGGCACGCACATCAATGGCACGCAACTGGGCGTCTTCGTTCAGCCCGTAAGTCAGTACCGGCTTGGAGATGAACGGCATGATCTCGCGCACGTGCTGATCATCGGTACACAAAATCGCCATGCCGTAGAACGGCAGCCGCTGGGTGAACTCGATGAAGGCCTGCTTGAGGCGGGCGAAATCATGGCCGTAGGTTTCCATGTGATCGGCGTCGATATTGGTAATGACGGCGATCATTGGCGACAGATTCAGGAACGAGGCATCCGATTCATCAGCTTCCACCACGATCATGTCACCCGCGCCCAGACGGGCGTTGGCCCCGGCGCTGATCAGCCGGCCACCGATCACGAAGGTCGGATCGAGCCCGCCCTGAGCCAGCACCATTGCGACCAGGCTGGTCGTAGTGGTTTTGCCATGCGTGCCGGCAATGGCGATGCCTTGCTTGAGTTTCATCAACTCGGCCAGCATCAGCGCCCGCGGCACTACGGGAATGCGCTGGGCGCGTGCGGCCACGACTTCGGGGTTGTTACTGACGACAGCGGTCGAGGTCACGATGCAGTCCGCGCCCTCGATGTTGGCCGCATCATGGCCGTAGTGCACAGTGGCGCCAAGCGACACGAGTCGATGGGTCGCCGCATTGGCGGCCAGGTCGGAGCCACTGATCACGTAGTCCAGGTTCAGCAAGACCTCGGCAATACCGCTCATGCCGACACCGCCGATGCCCACGAAATGAATATGGCGAACCTTGTGCTTCATGCTCCCACCTCCGCGCGACGCAACAAGGCCTCGCAGGTATCGGCTACCGTCTGCGTCGCCTGTGGCAGCGCCGCTTCGCGGGCCGCCTGTGCCATCAGCGCGAGCTGCTCGCGATCGGTGCCGCGGATCATGTCGGCCAGCCATTGCGCGGTGAACGTGGGCTGCGGAGCCAGCACGGCGGCGTCGCGGTCGGCCAGATAACGAGCGTTGCCGGTCTGATGATCATCGACCGCATACGGATAAGGCACCAGCACACTGGCCACACCGACGGCGGCCAGTTCGGCAACCGTCATCGCGCCGGCGCGGCAAACCACCAGGTCGGCCTGCAGATAAGCGGCGCCCACGTCATCGATGAATTCAGCGGTCTGCGCCGACTCGACACCTTGCTCACGATAAGCCTGGGCCACCTGCTCGGCCTGACCGCGACCGCACTGATGGGTCACCACCGGACGCGCGTCGGGCGCCAGCAGCGCGAGCGCGGCCGGCAAGGTTTCATTCAGCACGCGCGCGCCCTGACTGCCACCCACCACGAGAATCCGCAGCGGCCCCTGATGGGCGCGGATGCGGGCGGCCGGATCGTCGGTGGCGAGCATCTCGGTGCGGACCGGATTGCCGCAATGAATGGCGCCGGGCAATGCACCGGGGAAGGCCTCAAGCACTCGGTCGGCAATTCGTGCCAATACCTTGTTGGTCAGGCCGGCCACCGAGTTCTGTTCGTGAATGACGAGCGGGCGATTCAGCAATACAGCCATCATCCCACCCGGAAACGCCACATAACCGCCCATGCCGAGCACGACATTGGGTCGGGTGGCCCGCAGCGCGACGATGCTCTGCCAGAAGGCGCGCAACAGGTTCAGCGGCAGCATCAATTTGCGCACGAGACCCTTGCCGCGCAGCCCGCTGAAGCGGACATACTGCATCGGAATACCGGCGCGCGGCACGAGATCGGCTTCCATGCTGCCGGGGTTGCCCAGCCACACAACCTGCCATTGGCGAGCCGCCATTTCGCGGGCCACGGCCAGGCCCGGCATCACATGCCCGCCTGTGCCACCCGCCATGATCATCAGGGTCGGGGTCATCGGCCACCCCGCATCAGACGACGGTTTTCATAGTCCACGCGTAACACCACCGCAATGGCAATCAACATGGCCAGCATCGCCGAGCCGCCAAAACTGATCAGCGGCAAGGTCAGCCCTTTGGTGGGCAACATGCCCAGATTCACACCCATGTTGATGAATGTCTGCACAACCAGCCACAGGCCCACGCCATAGGCGAGCAGGCCAGCGAACATCCGATCGAGCGCAACCGCCTGGCGGCCGATTTCAAACAGGCGGCGCGACAACACGAAATACATCACGATCAGCACCAGCAAAGCGATAAGGCCAAGCTCTTCACCGATCACGGCCAGCACGAAGTCGGTATGCGGCTCGGGCAAAAACTGCAGCTTCTGCACCGAAGCGCCCAGACCAACCCCGAACAGCCCGCCTTCGTCGAAGGCGATCAGCGAGCGACTGAGCTGATAACCACGACCGCGGACATATTCCGGATCGAACGGATCGAGATAAGCCAGCACCCGGTCGCGGCGGAATTCGCTGAACGCAATGACCAGCGCAAACGCAATCGCGGCGAACAGGATGACGCCGATGAACAGCCGCAACTTGATGCCGCCAAGGAACAGCATGCCACTGGCAATGCCGCAGATCACGATCAGCGAGCCCAGATCGGGTTCGCGCAGCAGCAGCGCGCCCACCAGACTGACCGCCAGACCGATGGGCAGAATCCCTTTGCGGAACGAGCGCATCTGCTCGCGTTTGCGCACCGTGTAATTGGCCGCATAAAGAATCACGAAAAACTTCATCAGCTCGGACGGCTGAATGTTGACCGGCCCGAGATCGATACGACGACGTGCGCCCAGCGTCACATCGGCCACACCCGGCAGCAGCACGAGCACCAGCAACACCACACCCAGCAAAAACAGCTTGGGCGCATGCTTTTCCCAGAAGCGGATGGGAATGGCCGCCGCGCCGAGTGCGGCGAACAGCGACACGCTGATGAAGATCGCATGGTTCTTGAGGAAGTGATACGAGCTCAAGTTCTTGAACTTGGGCATATCGGGCATCGCAATCGTGGCCGAGTACACCATCACCAGACTGAGCATCAGCAAGATGCCGACGATCCACACCACCACTTCATCGAAGGGCAGCGTGGCCTCAAGCGGACGACCGCCGGTGAGCAGGCGACGCGAGGCCGGCGTGGGCAGCTTGTGGTCCTGACGACCCCAACGCAATGCGCTCAACATGGCAGCTCCATCATCTGGCCGTGATCCTCGCCCCATGCCTGTACGGCACGAGCAAAGACATCACCGCGTTCCTGATAATTGCTGAACATGTCAAAGCTGGCGCAAGCGGGCGACAACAACACCGCCTGACCGGGCTGGGCCAAGTCACCCGCCAGAGTGACGGCGGCCGTCATGTCGGCGGCTTCATGCAGGGCTACACCGGTCGGCTCAAGCACGGCGCGGATCTGCGCGGCGGCCTGACCAATCAGGATGACGCCGACCGCGTGCTCGCGAACGGCCTGCGCGAGCGGCGTGAAGTCCTGTTCTTTGCCTACGCCGCCGGCAATCAGCCAGACCGGCTCGGGCAGCCCTTTGAGTGCGGCGCAGGTGGCGCCCACATTGGTGCCCTTGCTGTCGTTGTACCAAACCACGTCGGCCAGCCGGGCGATCATTTCGCAGCGATGCCGCTCACCGCGATACTCACGCAGTGCATGCAGCATCGGCGCCATCGCCAGACCAGCAGCGCGGCACAAGGCCAGCGCGGCCAGCGCATTCAATTGATTGTGCTCACCGCGGATCTGCAACACGTCCACCGGCATCAGGCGCTTGATGATCGGCGGCTCCGGCTCGTCACGACGTTTGCTGGCTCCCGGCAATTCGCCCAACTGCGCTTCGGCCAGCCAGGCAATGCCGCCGCCGTGCACGATGCCGGTGTCGCCCACGCGCACCGGATTGGTCAGCCCGAAGGTAGTCTGCGGGGCCGCATTGGCCGCCGCGCGCGCTGCCGCCTTGGTCATGCCAGGCGTTGGCCCGGTCGGTCGGAGCATGCTGGCCAGCCCTTCGGGCAATTTGCCGGCGGGCAGAATCAGATGCGTGCGCGAGCCGGCGATGCGACGTTTGGCCGCCGCATACGAGGCCAGGCTTTCATGCCAGTCGAGGTGATCGGGAGTCAGATTGAGCACCAGCGCCACGTCCGGGTCGAACTGACGGCTCAGCGCAAGCTGAAAACTGGACAGCTCGAGAATCCAGACGGTTGGCAGCGAACCTTCGGCTTGCACATCGCACAAGGCATCCAGCATCGTCGGCCCGATGTTGCCGACTGCGCGCACATCGGCACCAGTAGCAGCGGCCATTTCACGGGCCAGCGAGCACACCGTCGTTTTGCCGTTGGTGCCGGTCACGGCCAGCACCTTGGCTCGGGGCATCATCTCGGGCTGCAGTTGCGGCGCCGGCGCGGCGGCATCGCTGTCGCTGTCGCTGGTCTCGCCGTTGTTGCTCTCGTCGTCGTTACCGCTGTCGTCATTACCGTTGTTATTGCCTTCGGTCTGCCCGGCAGCTTCGACACCTGCATCACTGCCGGCGCCATCACCATCAGCGTCGGCAAGCGCGGTCGATGCGTCATCAGCCTCAGATACGGCAGTCTCGGCAGCGCCCGCAGCCGCTTCGTCCGCCGGCAGGTCTCGCGCGCCCTCACCGTCGGCAGCCGCTACAGCAGCCGCCGCTTCGTCGGCTTCCCTGGCCGCGGCGGCAGCACGTGCTTCGCGACGCACCGCGTCGGCCCTGGCCTGCTCTTCGGCTTCGGCCTGAGCAATGGCGTTGCGCTCGGCTTGCTGACGCTCGAATTCAAGCACGGCGGCCTCGCCGGCCTCGGCCATCATCAGATCCAGCGCCTGCATGAACAGATCGAGTTCGCCAACCACCGACACGCCGGCTTCGCCCGCAGCCTTGTACAGCGCCGCACCAGCCCCGCGTTCGATGGAAATACCCGGGCTCCAGACGATCATGTCCAGGCCTTCGCATTCAACGTCATCCAGCGCTTGGGTCTTGAACGGCACTTGCGGATACTGACTGGTCAGTGCGGCCAGCGCCGGCGGCTGCTCGCGAGTGTCGATCACTTCGACCTTCGCCTGCCGCGACACCGCATAACGCACCGCGGCCAGCCCCGAGGCGCCCAGGCCGAGCACCAGCACGCGCCGGCCCTGCATATCAAACAGGGACAGTTGCTGGCCGGTTGCGGCTGACAGGACGCGTTCGCTCATCGCAGCTTCAACGTAGAGAGGCCGACCAACACCAGAATCATCGTGACGATCCAGAAGCGCACGACAACCTGCGACTCCTTGGCGCCACCGACTTCAAAGTGATGGTGCAACGGTGCCATCCGGAAAATTCGCTTACCGGTACCGGTGCGCTTGCGGGTGTATTTGAAATACCCCACTTGCAGCATTACCGATACGGTCTCGGCCACGAACACGCCGCCCATGATGAACAACACGATCTCCTGGCGCACGATCACGGCAACGGTACCGAGGGCTGCGCCAATGGCCAGCGCCCCGACGTCACCCATGAAGACCTGAGCCGGGTAGGTGTTGAACCAGAGGAAGGCCAGACCGGCGCCGACCACCGAGCCGCAGAACACGGCCAGCTCGCCGGCACCGGGCACATAGGGAATCAGCAGGTATTTGGAGAACACCGCGTTGCCGGTCGCGTAGGCGAAGATGCCCAGCGCGCCACCGACCAACACGGCCGGCATGATGGCCAGGCCGTCGGCGCCATCGGTCAGATTGACCGCCCAGGGGCAGGCTGACATGCTTGAGAAACGGCACGATCAGCGAGCCGGTCTCGGGCAAGCCAACGGCAAAGCCACTGTTGATCCAGCTCAGGAACAAGGCCCAGGCTTGCGCACTGTTTTCGGTCGGCACGGCAAAGGCCAGATACACGGACGCCACCAGACCGATCACGGTCTGCCAGAAGTATTTTTCACGCGCGGGCATGCCTTGCGGATCGCGGTGCACGACCTTGCGGAAATCGTCGACCCAGCCAATCAGCCCGAAGCCCAGCGTGACCAGCAACACCACCCAGACAAAGCGGTTGGTCAGATCACTCCACAACACCGTCGCGCAACCAATGGCGATCAGCACCAGCGCGCCACCCATCGTCGGCGTGCCGCTCTTGGTCAGGTGTGATTGCGGGCCATCGGTACGCACGGCCTGACCGATCTTCATTTCAGCCAGCTTCCGAATTACCCGCGGGCCCAGCAACAAACCGAGCAGCAATGCGGTGAGCGCGGCCAGCACCGCCCGCAAGGTGATGTAGTTGAAGACGGTAAACGCACGGATGTCTTCGGCCAGGAACTGAGCGAGTTCAAGCAGCATCAGTTGGCCTCATCGGAAGTTTCGATGGCAGCAATGACCGCTTCCATCTTCATGTAACGCGAACCCTTGACCAGCATGCTGACCCCGGGCTGCAGCAACTCAGCCGCCCGGCGGCTGATCTCATCATGGTCGGCGCACAGCTGGCCGCCGGCACCGAAAGCCTGCACCGCATGTACGGTCAACTCGCCCAGGCCGAGCAGAGTCGTCAGCCCGCGCTCACGCGCGTATTGACCAACCTCGGTATGCCAGGCCGCCTCGTTCTCGCCAAGTTCGCCCATTTCACCCAGCACCAGCACGCGCGGCTCGGGCCGGGCAGCCAGCACATCAATGGCGGCGCGCACCGAATCCGGGTTGGCGTTGTAGGTGTCGTCAATCAGGAAAACGTCAGCGGCGCTGCGGGCCCGGCGCAAGCGCCCCTTGGCCGGTTCAAAGGCAGCCAGGCCGGCGGCAATCGCGGTTGGCGCAATGCCGCCGGCATGGGCAGCGGCGGCCGCGGCCAGCGCGTTGCGGACATTGTGAGCGCCTTCGATCAACAAGGTGACCGACAAGGCCTGGGTGCCGATGTTGAGCTCAAATCCGGACGGCACGGCCTGCGCCGAGGCCCAGACGTCGAACTGACCCGCCGATTGCGCATGACCGAAAGTGACCGTGCGCCGGTCGCCGGCCAGCTTTGCCCAGATGGCGGCGCAGGCATCATCGCCCGGATAAACCGCCACGCCATCGGCGGGCAGGTGCGTGAAGGCAGCACCGTTTTCGTGAGCGGTCGCCTCCACGCCATCGAGAAACGCCTGATGCTCGCGCTGAGCGTTGGTCATCACCGCAATCTGCGGCTGCGCGATTTCGCACAACCAGTCGATTTCGCCGGGATGATTCATGCCCAGTTCAAGCACTGCCATCCGGTGCTCGGCGCGCAACCGGAATACCGTTTGCGGCAAACCGATGTCGTTGTTCAGATTGCCGCGCGTGGCCAGCGTCGCCGCCTCGCCAACGGCTTCACGCACGATGGCGGCCAGCATTTCCTTGACCGTAGTCTTGCCATTGCTGCCCAGCACCGCCAGCACCGGCAGATTGAAACGCGACCGCCAGCCGCGCGCCATGACACCCAGCGCCCGGCGCGTATCGGTAACCCGAATGCACGGCTTGCCCGGATGCGCGGCGGGGCCGAACGGCGCCGCCTCATCAAACAGATAGCCGCCAGCACCAGCGCTCAAGGCCGAATCGATGAACGCATGACCGTCGAAATGCTCGCCACGCAAGGGCACATACAAGCACCCGGCCTGCAACTGACGGCTGTCGGTACTGACCGAACTCATCAGTTCGTCACCGCGGGCAAACATCACCGCCTTGTCGAACCAGCCGAGGGCTTCGCGCAATTCAAACATCTGCGCCTCCGCGGGCGGCTGCGCGGGCGCGCAAGGCATCGGTCGCCACCGCCTCGTCCAGAAACGGGGTGCGGACACCGTTGATGTCCTGATAATTCTCGTGCCCCTTGCCGGCCACCAGAATGATGTCGTTGGCATCGGCAGCCTGCACGGCGGCAGTAACGGCCACGCGGCGATCGGCCTCGACCAGCCAGGCCGGCGCGCTCAGTCCGGCCTGCATCTGTTGCAAGATCGTCGCCGGCGCTTCGCTGCGCGGGTTGTCACTGGTCAGCACCAGACAATCGGCCACCGCTTGCGCAGCCGCCGCCATCTCGGGACGTTTACCCGGATCCCGGTCGCCGCCGCAACCGAACACACACCACAAGCGGCCACCACGAGCGGCGGCCTGGTCGGTCAGCGCCTGCAATGCGGCGCTCAACGCGTCGGGCGTATGCGCAAAATCAATGACTACCAGCGGCGCATCGGCTTGCTGCACCAATTGCATCCGGCCAGGCACCGAGGCCAGTTGGCCCAGGCGGACGGCGGCCTGATCGGGCGCCACGCCAAACGCACACCAGGCGGCCCAGACCGCGGCGGCGTTGAAAGCATTGAAGCGGCCAATCATATTCAGTTGCAACTGCGCCGGGCCAAACGCACCAGCCAGCGTCAACCGCATGCCGGCGGCATTGGCGGTGATCGCGGTAATGCTTACCTGTTCGTCGGCCTGATGCCCGAAACGACCCGGCTCGGAGCCATAGGCAATGGTACGCACGCCAGGCTCGACAGCAGCAAGCATCGCCTCGGCGGCCGGATCGTCGCCGTTGACGATGGCAATCTTCAGTCCGGGGGTCTGAAACAGCTGCGCCTTGGCCTGCTGGTATTGCTCAAACGAGCCGTGATAGTCGAGATGATCGCGAGTCAGATTGGTAAAGATGGCCGCATCAATCTGGACGCCAGCCAACCGGCCCTGATGCAGACCGATCGACGACGCCTCCAAAGCGACCGTAGCAACCCCCTGACGGGCCAGCCCGGCGAGTACGCGCTGCATCGACACCGCATCGGGGGTGGTCAGCGCGACGCCGTCGGCCTGCAACGATGCTGCCGCAGTCGTGCCATAGGTCACCACGCCAAGCGTGCCGATTGCGGCGGCCGGCGCGCCGGCGTCAGCCGCGCCGTCAGCGAACCAACTGGCGCAACTGGTCTTGCCATTGGTGCCGGTTACGGCCAGCACTTGCATGGCAGCGCTCGGGTTGCCGTAGAACGCAGCCGCTACTTCGCCGGCCTGCCGGGCCAGGTCGGGCAGCCTGCGATGCGGCACCGGCAAGCCGGTGCCGGCAGCGCTATTGTCTTGCTCGTCGGCCTGCGAAAGCACCGCGGCCGCGCCACGGCGCAGCGCGTCGGTTACGAACTGACGACCGTCAACCCGCAAGCCGGGCGCGGCCAGAAAGCCGTCACCGCGCGCCACATGACGACTATCCATCGTCAGGTTGGCGTGCTGACCCAGACAGGCGCGCAACCAGGCGCCGGCCTCGGCGGCCGCCTGAAAAGCCGGAACCTGAGAGGCTGGGCTCATCATCGCTTGACCACCTTTTCTTCGCTTTCCGGCACTTCGATTTCGGCCACGGCGTCGTCAGGCGCAATGCGCATGTAGCGCAGCGCATGACTGGCCACCTTGGCAAACACCGGCGCCGATACGTCACCGGCATAGTATTTGTTGCCACTGGGCTCATCGACGAAAGTGGCCACAATGATTCGCGGCGCCGACGCCGGCACCATGCCGACAAAGGTTGAGGCATATTCCTTCACATACTTGCCTTCGCGCAATTTGCGCGAGGTGCCGGTTTTACCGGCTACCCGATAACCGACGATTGCCGACTTGCGCGCCGTACCGTTGGGGCCAGCGGCCATTTCGAGCATCTTGCGGACCTGACGAGCGGTTCGACGCGAAATGATCTGCCGCCCCGGCATATGCGCGTCGTGCTTGAACAAGGTCACATCGGGCAGATCGCCATCACGCGCGAAGATCATGTAGGCCCGCGCCAGTTGCAGCAGAGACACCGACAAACCGTAGCCGTACGCCATCGTCGCCTGCTCGACCGGACGCCATTTGCGATACGGGCGCAGGCTGCCAGCGGTGGCGCCCGGGTAAGAAATTTTCGGGGGCTGACCAATACCGATGGCGCTGTAGAACGACCACATCTGCTCGGCTTCGAGATCGAGCGCCAGCTTGGCCATCGCAATATTCGACGACTTCTCGATGGCCTGCTCAACCGTCAGCACGCCGTTGGCATGGGTATCGGTGATCGTATCCGGACCGATCTTGAGTCGTCCCTTGCCGGTGTCGATCAACGTATTGGGCGTGATCTTGCGCAATTCAAGCGCCAGCGCCACCGGGAACGGCTTCATCGTCGAGCCGGGCTCGAAACGATCCACCAGAACCTTGTTGTTCATGTGGCCCTGATCGAAGGTGCGCCGATCATTGGGGTCGAACGACGGCCAGTTGGTCATCGCCAGAATTTCACCGGTATCAACATCGAGCACGATGGCGCTGGCGGCCTTGGCCTTGTACTCCTCAACCGCTTCCTGCAGCGCGGTAAAGGCCTGATACTGCAGCCGACTGTCGATGGACAGCCGTACATCGGCACCAGCAATCGGCGCCCGCACTTCGCTGATGGCGCCGATACGGCGGCCCATCCGGTCGAGCGAAACCTGCCGAAAGCCTTCCTGACCGGTCAGCAACTCGTCGGTCTGCAATTCAATACCGGCCAGACCCTTGTCTTCGTAACTGGTCACACCGACCAAGTGCGCAGCGGCAGGGCCTTCGGGGTAGCGACGCAGAAACTCGGGGTCGATCTGAATGCCGGGCAGACCGAGCTTCTTGATTTCGTGCACGGTCTCCATTTCGACATTGCGCGCCAGGCCGGCCCAACGGCGCGAGCCCTTGCGAATCTTGCGACGCAAGTCACTCACACTCATCTCGAGCAGACGGGCCAGTGCCTTGACCTGCTTGCCATCGGCCTCGGCGAACATCACCGGATCGACCGCGATGCTGCTGGCCGGCAGGCTCGACGCCAGCACGATGCCGTTGCGATCGAGAATCTTGCCGCGCGAGGCTTTGGTCGAGATGGTCTTGCTGGTGCTGCGCAGCCCGGTTTCGCGCACTTTGTCGGGTTGGCCGAGATGCGCATAGACGGCGCCGGCGGTCAGCGCGCAGAAAGACATCGCCACAACGAATGTCAGCGAGCGCAGGCGCCCGGTGGACAGACTCAGGCGCAGCAACGGCTTGTCGACGGCAACTGACTTGCCGATCGCAACCGTTTTTTTCTTGCTGACGCGTGCTCGTGCCACTTACTGTCCTCCCTGCAACTGAACGGACTTCCAGCGCAACGCGGCTTCGGAGGCCTGACTACGGGTTTCGGAGTCCATCAGCATGTACATCGTGCGCTGGGGCAAACGCTCGGACAAGCCAAGCCGCTCGCGCGCAATCTGGTCGATCAGCGAGGCTTTGGTCAATTCGGTCTGCTCGACCTGCAGGTGATCCCAGCGCGACTTGATCTGCCCCTGACGCGTTTCGGCGCGGTCAATCGCGGTAAACAGGCGTCGCGAGTGATATTGCGAGGTCACCAGACCCAGCGCACTGACGGTCAGCAACAGCAGCAAAATGACGTTGAGCCGCCTCATGCGTGCGCCTCCGCGGTGTCCAGGCGTTCGGCCACGCGCAGCACCGCCGAGCGTGCACGCACGTTGAGATCGGCCTCATCGGCACCGGCCAGCACACGCTTGAACACCTTCAGGCGCGGGGCGCGCTCGTGCATCGGCACACCCGAAATCGGATGCCGTGCTGCGTGCTGCCCACTCTCGTTCGCCATGAACTGCTTGACCATTCGATCTTCCAGGGAATGAAAACTGATGACGACCAGACGCCCACCGGGCGCCAGGTGATCAACCGCGTGACTCAAGACGACCGAGAGCTCCTCAAGCTCTTGATTGACGAAAAGCCGTATAGCCTGAAAGGTGCGGGTTGCCGGGTTCTTGGCCATCTTCGCGCCCCGGCTCCGGCTCCGGACGACGCCCGCCACGAGATCGGCAAGTTGCTTGGTGGTGCGTAACGCCGGCCTGGCGACATCCGCGCGGCGAGTAACAATCGCCTTTGCAATCGCCCGAGCAAACCGTTCTTCCCCATAGTTGCTAATCACCTTGGTAAGTTCTTTTTCGTCGACTCGGTCGAGCCACTGCCAGGCCGGCTCACCCGAACCTGGATCCATCCGCATGTCGAGCGGACCGTCACGCATGAAACTGAAACCCCGTTCGGCCTGATCGAGCTGCGGCGAGGAAACGCCGAGGTCGAACAGCACACCGTCGAGCTGCGCGATACCAACGCGACTGACAATGGCGGGGAGGTTGGAGAAGCGGTCGTGAACGAGATCGAAGCGGGGCGCGTCATCCGGGCGCCCTTCGAGCATTGGCTGACCGGCTGCGATGGCCTGGCCATCGCGATCGATCGACAGCAGGCGTCCGTGCGGCCCGAGAGCGGCCAGCAGCGCGGCGCTGTGCCCGCCGCGGCCGAAGGTCGCGTCGCAATACACACCGTCTGCGCGTATGGCGAGCGCTTCGAGCGCCTGGGCCAGCATGACCGGAATATGTTCCGGACTACCAGCTTGGTCGGATTGACTGCCAATGATGTTCTCACCCTATGACCGAATGGCCTGCTTTTAAAAGTTGAAGTTCGCCGCGCTGGCCTCTGCCTTCGCCTGCTCTTCTTCCTCATCCCGCAGATGCTCGTCCCAATCCCATATCTCGAAATGCTTGCCTGCGCCCATGAATGCCAACGTGGCATTCGGGAGCAGCCCTTTTTCGCGCAACCCTGCTGGTATCAACAATCGGCCATTACCGTCGACTTCGACGGGCTCGGCGTTGAGTTCAATCCGGCGCCGGAACGCATCCCCGACCGACAACTGGCTGACTCCGGCATACAAAATTTCCCAATTCGCATTGGTCAGCAACCACAACTCCCGCTTGCGCCCCCGCGTGATCATCATCGGGATGCGACCGGGCTTGCCTTCACTCGACTCCATTGCCTCAGCAGCGATCAATGGGCGATAGCGGGTCGGGACCGCAAATCGTCCTTTGGAATCGAGCGTGACTTTACTTGTGCCGAGAAAGGCCATTTACCGAGCCGGTAGGTGCTGCCTAGCTGTAATCACAGCCCTGGCCCGGGTACTGAATGGGTCAGAAACTGATGAATTCTTGAGTTTTACTCCACGAATTACCGCAGATATCCACTTCTCTAGTGGTTTGTACCACTGCCCGGACTGTAGTGAATTCTCAGGAGTCGGTCAAGGCGACCGCCGGAGTTTTTTCAATGACCACAAGGACTTACATTCATTTGCCCATACCGCCTCTTGGGGCGATTAGCGGGCCTGAAACGCAAACATAGCAGAAAGAGTGCTTTACAACTCTAATTGAATAATTTACTTGAGGTTTGGATGCGCTGAAACTGGCCTATTTCACTGGTTGATATGAAATTGGAGGGCGAATGACATACCCAACCAAATCCATCAAACATTGTAAATTCTGTCGACGCGCCAATTCAGGGGGTATTTGGCGCGCGCATCTCATGCAGTGAAAATGGAAACAGGCCTGTAGGCCGGATTCTGTCCGCCCGAAAGCGTGACGGTCATTCCTCTGGACGGCCGGTTACCCGACCGTTCTAGCCACCAACCCGCGTACTCGGGCGGACCGCCCTGTCCGGCCGAAGCCGGGCGCACGCCTATTTGGTGTTGCTCCGAATGGGGTTTGGCCTGCCAGCACTGTCGCCAGTGCCGCGGTGAGCTCTTACCTCGCCATTTCAACCTTACCGGGCGGCCGAGGCCACCTTAGGCGGTATATTTTCTGCGCCACTTTCCGTCACCGGGCAGCTTGGGCCACCTGGTGCCTGGCCGTTAGCCAGCATCCTGTCCTGCGGAGTCCGGACCTTCCTCCAGCTAAAGCCCCGTGGGTCCTTCGCCAGCGACCGTCCGGCCTGCTTCCATTGTCGATTCTATGCGATCTCACAAGAATGCGAATGGGCAGACTGCGTGGCCGAGCGTTATCGCAGCCATTTGTAAGGCGCGGTCGGGCCCACCGAACTGATTCCGTCCTGGAGAGCCAATGCCTTCGCCCCATTATTCAAGCCCGCCGAGTTCAAGCCCGCTGAGTTCGAGCCCGCTGAGCACCCGCGTCGCCTGCTGCGCACTCGCGCTGGCGGCCAGCCTGATCGCCCCGGCCGCCAACGCCATCGAATTCGGAACTGCCAGCGTGCTGTCCGCTAAAGGTCAGCGGCTCAAGGTGATGATCCCATTTGCGGCCGCCGAGAATGAACTGGTGTCGGTCACGCAGTTTCAGGTGCTTTCGAGTGAATCGTCACCCGGCACCAGAGCCCCCGATCCGACCCGTTTCACGTTGTCGATGCCGATGACGAGCAATGTGCTGATGCTGCAGTCCGAAGAAGCCATCGAGGCCGACACGGTGCACGTAGTGGTTGGCCTGGCCGGGCGCAGCGACACCGACGTTCGCTACGAACTGCAGCTGCCCTGAGCGAGCCGCGCCGGGGCGGTACTGACCCCGGCTCAGCCTCAGATCGCGTCCGGCCTGATGGCGACCTTGATCGCCTGCGGGTTGTCGCGAATATAGGCGCGCACCATCGCCAGAAAATCGGCGTCACGCGCAAACCCCATCGCCAGCGCACGCGGCGTTTCGAAGTGCGCGGCCCAGGTATCGACCAGCGCCGTGATCGCCGGGTCGAGCGCCACACGGACCTTGGCGCGCAACTCGGCGCCCCCCAGCGTTTCCAGCGCCGCCAGCGCCTCATTCATGGTGACCACCAGCCCGGGCAGATTGACGCTGCGATTGGTGCCCCAGGCCGATTGCGGCAGGCTTGCCGCATGCAACAGATTGGCGACGCAGACATCGGGCGAAGCAGACCACATCGGCGTGGACTCCGGCACCGGCAACACCATCTCACGGCCGGCCAGCGGCTCGCGAATGATGCTCGACGAGAACCCTGACGCAGCGCCATTGGGCGCCCCGGGCCGCACCAGCACAGCCGGCAGGCGCAGACTGCAGCCATTGATGAAGCCTTTACGCGAATAGTCCTGAATCAGCTGCTCGCCGATGAGCTTTTGCACGCCGTAGGAGCCCTGCGGCATCGGCGTGGTGGCATCGGTGATGAGCGTCGGCAACTCACCGCCAAACACCGCAATCGAACTTGAAAACACCACGGTAGGCTTGTGCCCGACCGCGCGCGCCTGCGCGAGCAGATTCATCATGCCTTGCAGATTGGCCCGCATGCCGAGATCGAAATCGGCCTCGGCCGAGCCGCTGACCACGGCCGCGAGATGAAAGATCAGCCCGGTGTCGGCGGTAATCAACGGCTCAAGCACCGCGGCATCGCCGATATCACCGACGTGATAGTGCACATTCTCGTGCTGCAGCGCGCCAGCGCTCACATCGAGACAATCAATCCGGGTCACCGCTTGCGCAGCGCCGCCCGACGGGCCGACACTGCCCTGCGCCAACAGCGCGGCCAGCAAACGCTGACCTACAAAGCCGGCCGCGCCGGTAATCAGTACGTGCATGGCCTTCAGACCTCCAGCATCCAGTCGATGGTTTCGCCGCCAGCCAGCGGCACAATGGTGTGTTCACCAAAGGGCAACGAGGGAGCAATTTCATTGGCATGCCGACGCAGCACAACCGTCTGCTCGTTGACCGGCAAGCCATAAAAGCGCGGCCCGTTCAAGGAGGCAAATGCCTCCAGCCGATCAAGTCGTCCGGCCTGCTCGAAGGCAGTCGCGTAGAGCGCCATCGCGTAGGGCGCGCTGTAGCAACCCGCGCAACCCCTGGCATGCTCCTTGAGCATCGCCGCATGGGGGGCGCTGTCGGTGCCGAGAAAGAACTTCTCGCTCCCCGAGGTGGCGGCCTCGACCAGCGCCAGTCGATGATGCTCGCGCTTGAGAATCGGCAGGCAATACCAGTGCGGACGCAAGCCGCCCGAGAAAATGGCATTGCGGTTGTACAGCAGGTGCTGCGGCGTGATGGTGGCCCCGATCGGACCCTCGGCATCGCGCACATAGTGGGCGGCCTGCTCGGTGGTGATGTGCTCAAACACCACCGGCAGCGCCGGGAAGCGACGGCGCAGCGGAATCAGGATATCGTCGATGAAGCGCGCCTCGCGGTCGAACACATCGACGCTCTGATCGGTGACTTCGCCATGAATCAGCAGCGGCATGCCAGCGGCCTGCATCGCCTCGAACACCGGGTAGCCATTGGCGATGTCGGTCAGGCCGAAGTCCGAATTGGTGGTGGCGCCGGCCGGGTACAACTTGACCGCGCTGATCAGCCCTTCCTGCTTGCCCTGCGTGATGGCGGCCGGATCGGACCGGTCGGTCAGATAGAGCGTCAACAGCGGCGTGAACGCGGCGCCGGGAGCCTGACGCTGACAGGCCTGCAGAATCTGCTCGCGATAGGTGCGTGCGCCCGCAAGCGTCGTGACGGGCGTGCGCAGATTCGGCATCACGATGGCCCGGGCGAACTGCGTGGCGGTGGCCGCCACAACGGCCTCCAGCGCCGCACCGTCGCGCAGATGCAGGTGCCAGTCATCGGGCTTACGCAATACCAGGGAATCGATGGGTTGGTCGGGCTTGGTCATAGATTGAACGGCTTCCACAGTCAGGTGCCCGCCGGCGCAGGCTCGCCCCAAGTATAGGGGGCGTATCCATGAGGGGCACAACCGATCCAACCCGGATCAGCCAGCGCGCCCCTCACGGCCGAACGCGCCGGCCCGGCGCTCTTTTGTCAGCGTTGGTAAGCGGCGTATTGCTGCGCAACGAAGACCCATCCGCTGACACACTGCGCGGCGCAACCGACCGCCACGCCCGGACGGACGCGACAGGACGCCGCAATTGATTACCAGTTTTGCCGATTCGACGACGATCTCACACCCGCATGGAGCGTTCGGGAATGGCGATTGCCGTGCTCCCAGTACCCGGTCGAGTGATCCGGGCCACAAGCAGTTTTTCAGTCAGACTCTGGAGAGAAACCATGAAATCGCATGTGACAACCATCACCGCCGCTCTGTTGACGATTGCGCCGCTCACCTTTGCGCAGGGCACCGACCCGGCACGGTCCGAACGCACGGCGCCTGGTGTCGAACAGGCGGCACCCCCGGCAATGCCAACAACCCCCCGAACGATCGGCCAAGGCGCAATGCCTGAAAAAACACGGCCGGTCAGCGAAAAAGAACGCCTTGAATCGGTACTGACAGAGGCCCAAAGTCGCGACGACTACGCCAGCTTGCTCAGCAAAGAAGGCTATGAAATTACCGCGGTCAACAAAAGCAAGCCAACCTCGGTGGAATACGAAATCGTCAAAGGCGACCAGACATATGAAGTTCGTCTGGCTTTTGACGGCGAAACCGGGCCGGCCACGTCCGTTGATGTGGCGAGCAATCTCTGGCGCGCAAGCGAAACCAAGGCGAAAATGAATGCAGAGAAGACGACTCGCAGTCCGGCAGACCTGGCGCCGGCAAAACCTGGCACCACGCAAAGCGAATGAGGGCATCATGATGCATTGTGGCGGTGCAGCCCAATGCCCCGCTGCAATGCTGTGACAACCAACTTGCACGGAGACGAAACATGCCAGAACTCGTAACCTGTCTCTGGTTCGACCACGGAGACGCAGGACATGCCGCCCGGTTCTATGCTGCGACTTTTCCCGACAGCCATGTCGACCGAATCAATGAAGCGGCTTCCGACTACCCGGGTGGATCGGAAGGCAGTGAACTTACTGTTGAGTTCACCGTCCTCGGCCGCCGTTTTCTGGGGCTGAACGGCGGCCCTGCCTTCAAACCGAACGAAGCGGTCAGCTTCATGGTCCTGACCGGCGATCAGCGCGAGACCGATCACTACTGGCATGCCATCGTAGATAACGGTGGCAGCGCCAGCGACTGCGGCTGGTGCAAGGATCGCTGGGGTCACTCCTGGCAGATCACGCCCAGACGCCTGATGGAATTGACCACCAGTCCCAACCGCAGCGAAGCCAGACGGGCAATGCAGGCCATGATGACCATGCAGAAAATTGACATCGCCGCGATCGAAGCCGCAGTAAAAGCTTCGTAGCGGCTTGAAGCAGGCGAGAAGATTCGCCTGACCCTGTACCCCCGGGCACAACGGCGGCGGGACGCTGCCGGGGCGGTGGTTTTACGCCCCGGCCGTGCCAGCAGGGATGCGATCAGCCCTGACTGGCAATGCATTCCGCCACGGCATTGCCGACATCAACCGTGGTCGCCTTGCCACCCATGTCGGGGGTGCGCGGGCCATCGGCCGTCACGGTTTCGATGGCCTTGAGCATCGCGTCATGGGCATCTTTGTGACCGAGGTGTTGCAGCATCATCGCGCCCGACCAGACCTGGCCGATCGGATTGGCAATGCCTTTGCCGTAGATGTCGGGCGCCGATCCATGAACCGGTTCAAACAACGACGGGAATTTGCCTTCCGGGTTGATGTTGGCCGACGGCGCAATGCCGATGGTGCCGGTGCAAGCCGGGCCCAGATCGGACAGAATGTCGCCGAACAAATTGCTGGCCACGACCACATCGAACCAGTCCGGGTTGCGCACGAAGTGGGCGGTCAGAATGTCGATGTGGAATTTCTTCACGTCCACATCTGCATACTCGGTTTGCACGGCTTCGACGCGCTCGTCCCAGTAAGGCATCGAGATGAAGATGCCATTCGATTTGGTGGCCGAGGTCAGTTTTTTCTTGCGGGTGCGCGCCAGCTCGAATGCATAGCGCAACACGCGGTCCACGCCGTGACGGGTGAACACCGACTCCTGAATCACGACTTCGCGGTCGGTACCCGGAAACGCCTTGCCGCCAATGGACGAATACTCACCTTCGGTGTTTTCGCGCACGACATAGAAATCGATGTCGCCGGGCTTGCGGTTGGCCAGCGGACTGGGCACGCCAGGCATCAGGCGCACCGGGCGCAGGTTGATGTACTGGTCGAACTCGCGACGAAACTGCAGCAACGAACCCCACAGCGAAATATGATCGGGCACGGTATCGGGCCAGCCTACTGCGCCATAGAAAATGGCGTCATGGCCGCCGATCTGATCTTTCCAGTCGTCGGGCATCATTTTGCCGTGCTTGGTGTAGTAATCGCAGCTGGCGAAATCGAAATGATCGTAAGCCAGCGACAAGTTAAAACGGCGTGCCGTGGCGTCCAGCGCCTTGATTCCTTCGGGCATCACTTCCTTGCCGATGCCGTCGCCGGCGATGACGGCAATCCGATATTGACTCATGGTCTTCTCTCACGTGGGTGGGTCAGGGGGATGATTGTGCCGCATGCGCGCCATCGGCCGTTTCACCGAGAAACCGGAGCACTTGCGCGACCACGCGCTCGGGCGCTTCTTCGGGTAAATAATGGCCACAGGCCAGCGCTTCACCCGTGACGGCGTGGGCCGGTGCCGTGGCAGCACGCCACAGGCCAAGCGGGTCGAAGAGCTTGCCGATGATGCCGTCTTCACCCCACAGAACGCGCAGCGGGCATTGAATCAGTCGCCCGGCTTGGCGGTCGGCCCGATCCAGCTCCAGATCAGGGCCGGCCGAAGCCCGGTAGTCTTCACACATGGCACGCACCGTGTCCGGGTTACCGGCCGCACGCAAATACTCGGCCAACGCAGCAGCCGGAAACGGCGCCAGGCCTGCACTGCGGTTGCCCATCAAATGACGCAGATAGAACACCGGATCGGCGTTGATCATTGTTTCGGGCAGCGGCGCAGGCTGGATCAGGTAAAACCAGTGCCAATAGGCGCGCGCAAACGCCATGTCGGTTTGCTCGTACATATCGAGCGTCGGGGCAATGTCGAGCAACATCAGTTGCGTGACGGCCTGCGGATAATCGAGCGCCAGCCGGTGCGCCACTCGCGCGCCGCGATCATGGCCGACCACGGCAAAGCGCTCAAAGCCAAGCGCGCGCATCAGCCCGATCTGATCGGCAGCCATTGCGCGCTTGGTGTAGGCCGCATGCGGCGGTGCACCAAGCGCGTCGGTCGGTTTGTCGGCATCGCCATAGCCACGCAGATCGGTCAGCACGACGGTAAAACGACTGGCCAGCGCAGGTGCCACTTGCGCCCAGATCGCCCGCGTCTGTGGGTGACCATGCAGCAGCAACAACGGCGGGCCGGCCCCGATACGTGAATACGGGATACGCAGCGTGCGCTCAGCCCCGGCAGCGACATCGGCAAGCTCAGCCACGCCATGGGCGCAGTCGGGCAGCAAGCTGGCCAACGCCGGCGTGACCTGCGCCTCATGCAAATCGTGACACTGGGGGATTGGGTGCTCAGTCATCATTGGCGGTCCGGCTGTCGATGATCGAGCCATCAACAGCAACATCAGTCATCGCTGTATCGGTATCGCTGGCGGCTTCATCGTCGCCGGCGTCATGCTGCTGCAGTTGCCACATCTGCGCATAGCTGCCCTGCGCAGCCAGCAATTGCAGGTGAGTGCCCGCCTCGATGATACGTCCGTTATCCATCACCAGAATCTGATCAGCATCGACCACTGTCGACAAGCGATGCGCGATCACCAATGTGGTGCGATGCCGGGCCACCTGTGTCAGCGCCTGCGCGATGGCCTTCTCGTTACGACTGTCCAGTGCCGAGGTCGCTTCGTCAAGAATCAGGATGGGCGGATCCTTGAGCAACATCCGGGCGATGGCTACCCGCTGCTTTTCGCCGCCGGACAGTTTCAGCCCCCGTTCGCCCACCATTGTCTCCAACCCATCGGGCAAGCGCTCGAGCAAAGCATCGAGCTGCGCCGCACGGGCCGCCGCCATGACTTGATCGCTATCGGCACCGGGTCGACCATAGGCAATGTTGTAGCCAATGGTGTCGTTGAACAGCACCGTGTCCTGCGGCACGATGCCGATGGCCGCGCGCAGACTGTCCTGGGTGAACTGACGAATATCGCGCCCATTGATTTGAATGGCCCCGCCGTCAACGTCATAGAAGCGAAACAGCAATCTCGACAATGTTGATTTGCCCGCCCCGCTCGCGCCCACAACGGCGGTGCGAGTGCCCGGTGCAATTTCAAACGACACATCGCGCAGAATTTTCCGGTCAGGCACATAGGCAAAGTCGACATGATCAAAGCGCACCCCCGGCGCCCGCCAGCCCGTGCCAGCCGCGGCACTCAAATCAAGCGGAACCGCATCGGGCCCGTCGGCCACTTCGCGCTCAATGTCGAGCAGGCCAAACATCCGCTCCATATCTGTCAGACTTTGCCGGATTTCCCGGTACAAGGTGCCAAGAAAATTGAGCGGTATGTAGAGCTGAATCATGAACCCGTTGACCAGCACCAGGTCGCCCAAGGTCATGCGCCCTTCCACGACGCCAAGCGTGGCCCGCCAGATCATCAACGCCACCGCGGTGGAAATGATCAGCGCCTGACCGATATTGAGCAACACCAGTGACCCCTGACTCTGTTCACGAGCCTGCTGGTAACTGGCCAGATTCTGATCGTAGCGCCCGGCCTCAAAATTTTCGTTGTTAAAGTATTTGACAGTCTCGTAGTTGATCAGCGAATCGATGGCCCGACTGTTCGCACGAGACTCCAGCGCATTCATGCGCCGCCGAAAGCGGGTCCGCCATTCAGTCACATAGAACGTGAACAAACCGTAGGCAAGCAAGGCTGTCAGCGTAATCAGCGCAAACGACAGCTCATAGTTGCTGGCCAGGTAGCCCAGCACCAGGCTGATCTCGATCAGCGTGGGCAAGATGCTGTACAGGGTGTAGCTGACCAACGAGGCCATGCCGCGCGTGCCGCGCTCAATATCACTGGTCAGCCCGCCGGTCTGGCGATCGAGGTGAAAGCGCAAGGACATCGCATGCAGATGGCCAAACACTTGCAATGCTGCGGTGCGCACCGCCTGCGTCGTGACCCGTACAAACACAAATTCACGCAACTCGGTAAACAACGTGGTCGCAAAGCGCAACAAGCCGTAGGTGACCACCAACCCGATCGGCACGACCAGCGCCGGATTCTCTGCCGCCCGGGCCAGCGGACCGGCTGCCGCACCGGCGGCCGGGGCGACCGCGGTCAGCCCGTCGACCAGCTTCTTGAGCAGTATCGGCACGCCCACCACCGAGGCCTTGGCGCCAATCATGCATAACAACGCCACCAACACCCGCCAGCGATAGACCCATAAATAGGGGAGCATCTGCCGCAAGGTCTGCCAATCACTCCCCTTGGCACGCGACCGGCCATTCGGGCCGATCAATGGCTCTGGCGCCGGCGTGGTTTGTGTAGAGTGGTGACGCATGCAACTTCCTATCGGTGAAAGACTGGCAAAACGGCGCTTTTCAAGGCTTAATTATCACCCTGAGTAGGTAAAACTAGGCTTTCTGCTTCCGAGTGGTTCGCCTGCCCGTCACGACCGTGCTTATCTGGTCAGGCTTGCTCCTCAGTGGATCAGACTAAATGGTTACAAGACGCCCTGAATCAGGGCACAGACCAACTTGGACAACTGCAATTGAAGGATGACCAGACGGCCCGCATGAACGAGACGCCCCCGCGACGGGCGACCTCGTTGCCGGCGTCCGACCTTGCCGAAACCGAGCGCAGCGCCGAACTGTTGCGACTGGCGCTGCCCATGATTACGCGTCATGGCCGCGGTTTTGCGCCTGTTTCGTATGCCGTCTGGTTTGAG
>CAXBNM010000023.1:0-23783 GCA_963976885.1 uncultured Burkholderiaceae bacterium | reverse complement strand
CCCAGAATCGTCAGGTCGCCCGAGCCATTCGCTCCGCCAGAAATCGTTGCCGTGCCCGACAAGGTCACATTCAGCGATCCATTCGATACCTGCAGGCGGGTGTTTACATCGACGCCCGCTGCATCCACATCAGCAATACTGAGGCCGGGGATGGCGGTAGTTGTCTCTTCGTCGACAGTCACAGTCGGCGGCACCGTGTTAACCGGCGCATCGTTCATAGCCGTGATATCGATCTGAATCGTATCGATATCTTGCTGGGCCCCGCCCGTACCACCTGCACCACCATCATCCGTGGTGATGGTCAGCGTGTCAGCCGCAATACCGTTGACGTCTGCGTTGCCGGTATAGGTCAAGCTCGCCAATGTGGCGTTAATGTCATCCAGACTACCGGTAAGCGTCAGTTCATTCGAGCCATTCGCCCCGGCCGTCACCGTTGCGCCGCCGGACAGAACCAGATCAAGCACACCTGCGGTCACTTCCAGCTGCACCGTAATATCACTGCCATCGTCATCCACATCAGCAATGCTGATGCCGGGAATCGCCGTAGTGGTTTCTTCGTCAGCCGTTACGCTTGCCGGCACTGTGTTCACCGGTGCATCGTTCACAGCGGTGACATCAATCAGCACGGTATCAGTGCTCTGTTGAGCGCCGCCCGAGCCTGAATTGCCCAGGTCATCAATAGTGATCGACAACGTGTCCGCAGCGGTTCCGGTGACATCGGTATTGCCGGTGTAGGTCAGACTCGCCAGGGTCGCATTGATATCAACTTTGCTACCCAAAATCGTCAAATCGTCCGAACCGATCGCACCCGCCGAGATCGTCGCCGCGCCCGACAGGGTTACGTGCAGAACACCTTCGCTCACCTGCAACCGGGTCGTCAGATTGCCGCCCGCGTCGTCAGCATCAGCAATGCTGATACCTGGGACGGCCGTAGCAGTTTCTTCAACGACAGTGGCCGTCGCCGGCACCGTATTAACCGGTGCATCGTTCACCGCCGTGATATCGATTTGAACCGTATCGATATCCTGACCGCCGGCACCACCATCATCCGTCGTGATGGTCAGCGTATCGGCCGCAATACCGTTGACGTCCGGGTTACCGGTGTAAGTCAGGCTCGCCAGCGTGTCGTTGATGTCGTCGAGGCTGCCAGTCAGCGTCAGATCATTCGAGCCATTGGCTCCTGCCGTCACCGTTACCCCGCCGGACAGAATCAGATCCAGCACACCTGCGGTCACTTCCAACTGCACCGTGATATCACTGCCATCATCATCCACATCAGCAATGCTGATACCGGGGATCGCCTTGGTGGTTTCTTCGTCAGCTGTTACGCTCGCCGGCACCGTATTCACCGGCGCATCGTTCACGGCGGTGATATCAATCTGCACCGTATCAACATCTTCCTGCGCACCACCGTCGCCGGTGTTGCCCAGATCACTGGTCGTCACCGTCAGCGAGTCCGCGGCAGCCCCGTTGACGTCGGTATTGCCTGTATAGACCAGGCTTGCCAGGGTGGCGTTGATATCCGCCTTACTGCCCTGAACCGTCAGGTCGGCAGCGTCATTGCTGCCCGCAGAGATCGTCGCTGAACCCGACAACGTGACGTTCAACGTACCAAACGACACTTGCAACTGCGTAGTCATATTGCCGCCCGCGTCGTCGACGTCAGCAATGCTGATGCCAGCGATGGCCGTGGCAGTTTCCTCCGCAACCGTCGCACTGACCGGCACGGTATTCACTGGCGCGTCATTGACGCCAGTAATATCAATTTGTACCGCATCCACATCTTGCTTGGCGCCCTCGTCGCCGGTGTTGCCCTGATCGTCAGTGGTCACCGTAAGGGTGTCGGCGGCTGTGCCCGCCAAATCGGTATTGCCGGTGTAGGTCAATGAGGCCAGCGTGGCATTGATATCAGCCTTGCTGCCCTCGATCGTCAGATCGGCCGATCCGTTAGACCTGGCGGAGATAGTTGCCGAACCTGACAGAGTCACATTCAACGTACCGGAGGCAACCTGCAAGCGCGTGGTCATGTCACCACCCGCGTCATCCACGTCGGCAATACTGATACCGGCGATCGAAGTGGCGGTTTCCTCGACAACGGTCGCGGTAGCTGGCACCGTGTTCACCGGCGCGTCATTAACCGCGTTGATTGTGATCTTGAACGAATCGACGTCCTCCAGTGCACCACCGGAACCACTATTGCCCTGGTCGTTGGTCGTGACCGTCAAGGTGTCGGCCTCGGCCCCTGTCACATCGGTATTGCCGGTGTAACTCAAGCTCGCCAGGGTGGCGTTGATGTCGGCTTTGCTGCCTTCAATCGTCAGATCGGCGGAGCCATTCGTACCCGACGAAATCGTTGCCGCCCCCGCCAGGGTCACGCTCAATACGCCGTTGTTGACTTGCAGCCGCGTCGTCAGATTGCCGCCGGCATCATCCACATCGGCAATACTGATGCCAGCGATAACCGTGGCGGTCTCTTCGAGAACGCTTGCACTGCCCGGCACCGTGTTCACCGGAGCGTCGTTCACGCCGGATACATCGATCAGTACCGTATCGATATCCTCCTGGGCGCCACCACTGCCGGTGTTGCCCAGATCATTGGTGGTGACCGTCAGCGCATCGGCTGCGGTACCGGTGACATCCGTATTGCCGGTATAGGTCAAGGTGGCCAAGGTGGCATTGATGTCAGCTTTGCTGCCCTGGATTGTCAGGTCGGCAGAGCCATTAGAACCAGCCAAAATCGTTGCTGCGCCTGACAAGGTCACGTTCAACACACCGGCACTGACCTGCAGCCGCGTGGTCAGGTCAGCTCCCTGATCATCCACGTCGGCAATGCTGATGCCGCCGATTGCCGTGGCGGTCTCTTCGGTTACCGTCGCCCTTACAGGCCCGTTGTTCACCGGGGCGTCGTTCACTTCAGTGATATCAATCAGTACCGTATCAATGTCTGACAGAACCCCGCCGCTGCCGGTGTTGCCCAGATCGTCGGTGGAAATAGTCAGCGTATCGGCCGCCGTGCCGGTTACATCGGTGTCGCCGGTATAAGTCAGGCTGGCCAGAGTTGCATTGATATCGACCAGACTGCCCAGCAGCGTCAGATCACCCGAATCATTCGCCCCGGCGGAAATCGTTGCCGCTCCCGACAAGGTCACATTCAACGACCCATTCGACACCTGCAGGCGGGTGCTTACATCGGCGCCCGCTGCATCCACATCAGCAATGCTGATACCGGCAATGGCCGTCGCGGTCTCTTCGGCAACAGTGGCAGTAGCCGGGCTCGTATTCGCCGGCGCATCATTGACACCGTTGACATCGATCTGCACGGTATCGCTGCTCTGCAGAGCACCGCCCGTCCCTGAGTTGCCCAAGTCATCAGTGGTGATGGTCAGCGTATCAGCCGCCGAGCCGGTTACATCGGTGTTGCCGGTGTAAGTCAAGCTCGCCAGGGTCGCGTTGATGTCGGCTTTGCTGCCCAGGATCGTCAAATCGTCCGAACCATCAGCACCCGCTGAAATCGTTGCGGCGCCCGACAGCGTTACGTTCAAGACCCCATCATTCACCTGCAACCGGCTCGTCAGGTTACCGCCCGCGTCGTCCACATCAGCGATGCTGATACCTGCGATCGCCGAAGCCGTCTCTTCAACGACAGTCGCCGTCACCGGCACCGTGTTCACCGGGGCATCGTTCACCGCCGTGATGTCAATCAGTACCGTATCGATGTCCTGCTTCGCACCACCGGTACCGCCAGCACCACCGTCATCGGTCGTAACGGTCAACGTGTCGGCCGAGACGCCATTGACGTCTGCATTCCCGGTATAGGTCAAGCTCGCCAGCGTGTCGTTGATGTCAGCCAGGCTGCCAGTCAGCGTCAGATCATTCGAGCCATTGGCTCCGGCGGTAACCGTTGCCCCACCGGACAGAACCAGGTCAAGCACCCCTGCGCTCACTTCGAGCTGCACCGTCACGTCACTGCCATCATCATCCACATCAGCAATGCTGATGCCAGGGATGGCCGTGGTGGTCTCTTCGATGGCCGTGACGGTCGGCGACACCGTATTCACTGGCGCGTCGTTTACAGCGGTGATGTCAATCTGCACCGTATCAACATCGTCCAGGGCCCCACCGTTGCCGCTGTTGCCCAGGTCGCTAGTCGTTATGGTCAGCGTATCGGCCGCCGTACCGGCCACATCAGTGTTGCCGGTGTAGGTCAGACTCGCCAGGGTGGCGTTGATGTCTGCCTTGCTGCCCAGAATCGTCAAATCGTCCGAGCCGTCGGCACCAGCCGAAATCGTTGCCGCGCCCGACAGGGTCACGTTCAGAATGCCCTCACCCACCTGTAGCCGGGTCGTCAGGTTGCCACCCGCATCGTCAACGTCAGCAATGCTCACCCCCGCGATGGCGCTGCCGGTCTCCTCAATAACCGTTGCCGTCGCCGGCGCTGCGTTTACGGGCGCATCGTTTACGCCCGTGATATCAATCTGCACTGAATCGATGTCTTGCAGCGCACCCCCGAGGCCATCGTTACCTTGATCATCGGTAGTCACCGTCAGCGAGTCGGCTGAGGCACCAACCACATCAGTGTCGCCGGTGTAGGTCAGCGAAGCCAGGGTCGCATTGATGTCGGTCAGCGTGCCACTGATGGTCAGGTTGGCTGAATCATTCGCGCCAGCCGATATCGTGGCCGCCCCCGACAGCGTCACGTTCACCACACCAGAGCTTACTTGCAACTGCGTGGTCAGGTTGGCGCCCTGATCATCCACGTCGGCAATGCTGATACCGGCAATCGGCGTGGCCGTCTCTTCGACTACAGTTGCACTCAACGGCACGGTATTAGTCGGCGCATCATTGACCGCGGTGATGTTGATCGGCATGGTGCTGATGGTTTGTTTTGCACCGCCAAGACCGGTATTACCCAGGTCATTCGTGGTCATCGTCAGGGTATCGGCGGCGGTGCCAACCACATCGGTATTGCCGGTATACCGCAACGTCAACAAAGTATTGCCAATCTCAGCCTGACTTCCAAACAAGGTCAGGTCAGCGGAATCGTTGGCGCCACTCTGAATGACCAGCGAACCATCCGGCGTGACGTTCAACACGCCGGCAGTCACCTGAAGTCGTACGGTAATGTCCGAGCTTTCGGCATCCGCATCGCTGGCATCCAGCCCCGTCAACAGGGTCGTAGTTTCCTCAAGCACGGTTGCGCTTACCGGCATGTCGTTCTGTGGCGCGTCATTGGAGGCCACCAAAGAAACTGAACTCGCTACCGCAACAGACTTGGCGCCGCCCGTCCCCTGCAACACGGAATTGTGGTCGTTAAAGGTCCAGAGAATCGGCGCACTGAGCGGCGGCGTCTGACTCGAGTTTGCATAAGCAATCCGGCGCATGATGTTGTTGACATCCGCCGATGTCGGCGTTTCACCATTGGCACTCGTGAACACAATTGACAGACCACCGCCTACGCTGGTGGTATCGAACTCGCCAATTGATTGCCCATTCTTCAACAGTTGATCGCCAACCAGGCTGATGCCGTCGCCATCCACGAACGAATAGATCGTTCCCAGGAATGACGTCGAACTGGCCTTCAAGGTCAGTTCTGCGCCGCTGTAGTTCCCCAGACCGCCATTCAGGGCGTCCAGTTCCGGGTCAACAACCGACGCACTGGCTTCCAGCACAACCGATGGTCCGTCTTCGATATAGATTGCAGCGCCATTTAGATTGCTGAGCACCGGCGCATCGTTAACGGCTGTGATGATGATCGATACCGTATCAACATCTTCCTCGGCGCCACCGCTGCCGGTATTGCCAAGATCATTGGTCGTTACCGTCAACGTATCGGCTGGCAGTCCGGTCACATCGGTGTCGCCCGTGTAAGTCAGTGTTGCCAGCGTGGCATTGATGTCCGTTTTGCTGCTTTGAATCGTCAAATCGGTCGTGCCAACAGAGCCAGCCGAAATCACCGCGCTACCCGACAGCGTCACATTCAAAACACCGGCAGTAACTTGCAAGCGCGTGGTCATATCTGCGCCAAGATCATCGACGTCGGCGATGCTGATGCCACCGATTGGGATGATCGCTTCCTCGGCACCGGTTGCCGTTACCGGCACCGTATTCACCGGCGCATCATTGACCGCACTGACGGTAATCTTGACCGTATCGACATCCTGCTGGGCGCCACCGGTGCCGGTATTGCCCTGGTCATTGGTCGTCACTGTCAGCGTATCGACCTCCACGCCGGTGACATCGGTGTTGCCGGTATACGTCAAGCTGGCAAGCGTCGCGTTGAGGTCCGCTTTGCTGCCCTCGATCGTCAAATCTCCCGAGCCAATCGCCCCGCTCGAGATCGTTGCCGAACCCGACAGAGTCACATTCAGCACGCCCTCGGAAACCTCCAGATGTGTGGTCAAGCTGCTGCCCAAATCATCCAGATCGGCAATGCTCACCCCGGCGATTGCCGTGGCGGTTTCCTCGGTGACCGTCGCACTGACCGGCACGGTATTAACCGGCACGTCATTGACAGCAGTAATAGCCACATCGACATGAGCCGATGCGGTGAATTCACCACCCACGCCTTGATCACCGGTGTTGCCGTCACTGAAGGTCAAATCTATTTGTACCGAGCCTGGCGGCGTGTCGCTGGTGTTGGCGTAGGTAATCGACTGCAACACCGAGTTCACAGTTGCGGTATCGGCGTTGCCGTTAAAGGCCAGGGTCAGCACACCGGACGAGTTCGCGACAACGGTGCCGACAACGGTACTGTCGTATTCAAGATCGCCACCTTCAATCAGTGGCTCCAGCAATCCGGTAGCGCCGAAGACGTCTTCGTCCTGGGCGCCGCCATTGCGCATCATTGTCAGACTGGAAGTGTCGAAATTGTCGGCTTCAACGAGATCCTTATCGAACAGTGTGGCATCGGTTGCCAACACCGCCGGCGTGCCCCCTTCGGTAAACGCTGAGCTGCCCACCTCGTCATTCGCCAACGTGACCGAGATGTTGTCGAGGATGCCGGTTACGCCAATCGTGCCATCAGCCGTTGGCGAGATATACGAGGTATCGGTAAAACGAATCAATGTCGCGACGTCGTCCGCCACGAAGGTGTAGTAGTGCGAACTCACCTCCGTACCTGCCCCCGATACAATCTCACCTGTTGCAAGAAGTTCAACCGATCCGGTTGCGCTGACTTCCAGGGTCTGCACCCGAGACGCAGAATCATCGGAATAGTCAAACCTCAGCAAATAGGTCTTCCCGGGTACGGTATCGATCAACTGATGGAGATACTGCTCAGAACTCTCCTCGCCACCAAAGTCGATGGTGCTTAGCGAAAACGCGTCGTTTACGCTCTGTCCTCCACCCGTGTAATCCCATGAAGCGGTACCGTCATCAAACTGCCCGTTCGCGATCTCCTCTTCGCCCACAAACCAGGGCGCGTGATTCTGATCGTAGTGGGCATTGCCGGAAAACTCTGATGTCGAGCCGTAAGAGCCTCCCCCCAGATCAACGGTCGCCGTGGCGGTGACATAGTCGCCCTCGTTCAGCGCGACGCCGGTAAATGATGTGAGAATGGCTGCATCCCCCAGCGCATCGGTGGTGACCGAAATAGCGCCCAGGTAGACATCGCCTTCGCCATGGCCGGAACTGTCAGCCGTCACGCCTCGGAAAAATTCGATCCGATAGTCTGTGAGCGCAGCACTATGCAGCGAGCCTTCAACATAGGTGTTACCACCGGCTGAATAGGCCAGATCGAGAACCGGGTAGTTCTGCAGATCATTCGGACCGGTATCGACATCAAGCGCGTCGTTGCTGCTGACGCCATCATCATTCAGATCAATACCTAACCCACCACTTCCGGTGATGACGTTGCCAAGAAAGGCATTGCCCGTATTGGCCCCTTCTACGAGGATGCCGTCGCGACCGTTTCCAGTTCCGCTGGTCGAGATAACGTTGCGTGTGCCTTCGGTTGTCCCCCCGATGAGGTTATTCGACGCTCCGTTGTTAATGTAGACGCCGCGCGAGCTGTTTCCGAGCGGATCTCCGGCGACATTCAAACCGATCCAGTTACCCTGAACCACGTTGTTTTGTGTAGCCGCACTTTCCAGATGGACGCCGTTTGCCCTATTGCCCGCAATAATGTTGCGCGCAGCCTCGGAGTCACCGCCTATCAATGATCCGGTAGCGCCGTCGAACATCTTGACGCCGTAAGAACCGGCACCCGCATTGACATTACTGACGCTGAAGGTTCCTGTGACATCGGTACCCAGGTAATTGCCTTGAACAACCGAACCTGATGCGCCATCGTCCAGAAGAATTTGCCCGTACCTACTGTCGGAGACGACGTTACCCATCCCCGCACCGGTGCCACCGATGATGGTATTGGCTGCGTTGGACTCGACCAAAATTCCCAAGTAGTGATTTCCCATTCCAGTATCACCAGCCGCATTCAAGCCGATATGGTTACCCTGAATGATGGTTCCGTCGCCCGCCGTCAATATGGCACGCTTGGTATTGCCACTGATCAGATTGCCCAGACCGACGCCACCGACCACGGTATTGTCGGCACCGCTGACAATGTAGATACCGTCGGATCTGTTTGGCAATTCGGTTACGCCATCGGTACCAATAAAGTTGCGCGTGATGACGACATCGGAACTTGCAACCAGAATGCCGCTGTTCCAGGCATTGGTGATCATCAACGCGTCAATCTCGGTCCCGTCTGCGCTGCCCCCGGATATCGCGACACCGTGACCATAGACAAGGTCCGATGCGTCAATGTGAATGACAGGCTTGGTGCTGTAGTCGGAGTCGGTCGCGCCCGCAATGGTGACGCGATCAGTAATCGTCGGCAGGGCGGCGCTCAAACGGATCGTGTGCCGCCCATCGACGAGCGGGTCGGCAATGTTGAATTCGATTCTGTCGGCGCCGGCGTTGCTGTTAGCCTGGCCGATGGCCCAGTTCAGCGAACCCGCCGAATTATCACCGGCGGTAGTGGTCACCGTGAACGTCGCCAGCGTCCCCTGAAAATCCCGCTGCGCCGATTGCGACAAGGCAATCGCCGTATCTACCAGGCCGCTCTGAAACTCCAACTCAAAATCAGCGTCAAAGGCAGAAGAACCTGTTTCGTCATCACTGGCCGCAATGTTGGCACCGGTTACCTGGCCCAGCGCAACCACAAACGCCTCGCCTTCGGCGGTTCCTGCGACATCACAGCCGTAAATCAGTAAATCTCCGCCCGGGGCAATCGCTTGCGCCCAGCGACTCAATTCATCGGCTTGAGTGACCAATGCCGTGCTATCGAGCGTTGCATTGCCCACCGCCACGGCACCGGCCGAACCGTGAGTGATCAGATGCCAGGCATCCCACTGGGCACCATCGCGGTCGGCACTCTGCAAATAGCGGTCAATCTGCGCAAAGCCATCTTGTTCAGCATCGATCAGCAGGACATCAAACTCCCTGCCCGGCGTCGCCTCGGCGCGCAAAGTCGCAACCAGGCTGTCGGCGTTCGGAACCGCACTGTCGACAATGATCAACTCGCGCCCAATGGCTGCGATGCCAATCTGACTATCAGTTGCCTCACCCGCATCGCCCGCACCAGACAACTCAACACGAATGCCAATCGTCTCGCCGAACGCTTGAACGAAGTCCGCGGTGGCTTGCTGCGCGGCAGCGTCATCTGCCTCAAGCTGGTGGACGACCACGCCGGCATCGCCTTTCAGCGCCCGCGCCCACTCGGCAATTTGTTCCTGGTCACCGCCAAGCGCCAGTGCATCAACGCTTTGCCCGCCAAGCGTGACAGCGCCGTCTGCATAGCCAACCGTCAGATGAACAGCATCAAGCTCGGTGTAGCTGGCGAGCGTTTCGCGCACACGGTCAAGACTGACCTCGGTCGGCTCAATAGCAACAACTTCGATATCGGCGCGCTCAAACGCAGCACCTTGCAAAGCCTCGGCATACTCGGATTCTGCCGACGAACTCCCGTCAATGAAAACCAGTTCATGACGAACAAACGCCTGCTCAAAGCCCGGGTTGTGATCCATGCTTGCGATCTGCGCACCGGCATCGACTTGTTCTGGCGCCTGATCCACGGCGATCAGACCAATCGGCATCAGCTCGGCCGAATACAGAACTCTCGGTTCTGACTCTTCAACAATCGGACGACGGGGTTGTTGGGTCAGCGAGGAAGGCAAGCGTCGGTTCATAAGAGTTCAATCAGGTTTGTCCCATCGAACCTTTTCTTGAAGAGGCTCAACGGGATAGAGTTGGTTGCAATTACGGCGAGGTTTTTTGAATCATTTGTCAGACCGGACACCGGCACCCCCTTGTCCGGGTAGGGAGCAACCCTCAAAATGGTCAGGCCCAAAATGCAAAAAACCGTCGAAGCGACGGTTTTTTGTGTATGGGCCAGGAGAGGTAATCGTTTGCCCGGGCATAAGCGCAGCGCTCGTAAGCGCGCTAAGCTTGCTAACGCAGATAAGATCAGGACGTTGTAGCGGTGCGCCTCATACCCACGCACGCATGCAACAACGGCATTCGCCCGAGCCGTCAGCGGCTGGTGCGAGTACGGGCTCGTTGAAACGAGAATGTTGCTGTTTACATGGGTCATCTTGCCAATCCTGACTAAGGTTTCCAGACGGCTGAAAAAGGTCGTTGCAGGGCATCGATTCATTGATTGCACCCCCTGGCACCTGGAAACTGTAGATCTCAGCGCCCATTACCCATCCATTCAAAAAGGCCCGCTGAACCCGTCAATTAGCGCATTGGCTGATATGTCCTATTTCGGCAATGGTGCAATCGGCGACCGCGTTCTCTCCTTTACCTATAATTGGTAAGTCATCGATTCCCTTTGCAAGGACCACTCTCACGCATGGCCATTACTCGCGACGATTTGCTCAACGACAGCCTGCGTCAGCGCTTGCGCGACGAAGCAGCCCAGGGCAAACCTAATCCGTTGCTCAGTGAAGAGGTGTTTCAGGCAAGTCTTGCCAACACGCTTGAGCAATTCGAACAACACGATGAGCTTTGGGTTTTTGGCTATGGTTCGCTGATCTGGAACCCGACCTTCAACTATGTGCGCGAGGAGATTGCGCACCTGCCGGGTCATGAGCGGCGTTTTTGCCTGTGGGCGGAGTCGGGGCGCGGCTCGCCGGAGACGCCCGGGCTTTGGCTGGCGCTTGATACCTCAGCGCCCGAGACGCATTGCACCGGACTGGCATTTCAGATTGATAACGCACACCGGGAAAACGAATTGCTGTTGCTTTGGCGTCGTGAGATGGTCACCGGGGCCTATGCCCCGGCAATAAGACAGTTCGACATTGCGGGTCAGACGCGGGCCTGCCTGTGCCTGCTGGCCAACAAGGATCACCGGCGCTATGCCGGCCTGTTGCCGCACGAGCAAGTCGTCGAAGCCATTGCGCTGGCCGAAGGCCATCTTGGCACTTGCCGCGAATACCTGTTCAATCTGGTCAATAAGCTCAGTTCTCTAGGGGTGCCAGATCAGCCGATGCACAGGCTTACCGAACAGGTCGGCGCCTACCGGGCGGCGCGAAGTCTGACCGCCTGAATCCCCGGTACGCCGCCCCGCCAAGTCGCCCCGAACGCCCGGACCAAAGCAAGCAGCGTTTAGTTGGCGCGATTGACAGAGATGCGCTCGGCAATGGCAAGAATGCGCTCCATGTCGCGCAAGACCGGCTTTTCGATAAGCTTGCCATCGACCACGACCAGACCCGTGTCCGCCTCTTTGAAGGCATCGATAAGCCGGCGAGCGCGGGCAATTTGTTCCTCGCTCGGGGTAAACACCGCATTCAAGGCCGCCACCTGCTTGGGGTGAATGGAGCCCTTGCCGCTGAAGCCCAGATCACGGACCAATTCGGCCTCTTGCTGCATGCCTTGCGGATCTTCAAGGTCGAGATACGGCACATCGATCGCATCCAGACCGGCGCCCGCCGCCGCATGCACCACGCGCGAGCGGGCATACAGCAAGGACTGCCAGTTGTTGCGACAGCGCAGCTCGGCCGCCATGTCGACACCGCCGAAGAACAGCGCATCAATGCGGTCGCTGGCACGGGCGATGTCATGCACCGCCTCAAGCCCGGCATTGGTTTCAATGATGATGTGCAGGCGGCACGGATGGCCGCGTTCGGTGAGCAAGTCGTCGAGCCACTTCACTTCGTCGGGCGTGCGCACCTTGGGCAGCATCAGAGCCGGCGGTGGATTCCGAGCGTCGAGCACCGCTTGCACATCGGCCAGCCCGAACGCCTCGCGCAGACAGTTGATGCGCACGATGCGCTCAACACCATCGTCCGCTTGCGGCGTGTCGAACAAGGCCAGCCCCAGCTCGCGAGCACGAGGCTTGTCTTTGGGCGCAATGCCGTCCTCCAGCTCGACACAGACAATGTCTGCGCCGCTGGCCAGAGCCTTGGGATACATCGCCGGGTTCAGGCCAGGCGTAAAAATGAAACTTCGCCGCGGACGGACAATTTTTTCGGTCATTGCGTTTGCTTCCCAGCTATCAGTATTTAATCGGCATTCAGTACGACCCGACCGGTAATTCGGCCTGCCGCCAGATCTTCGAGCGTGCGGCCCACGGCCGACAACGGGCGTGACTCGACCGGAATGTCTTTGACCTTGCCGGTCTTGACCAGCTCGACCAGCTCACGCAGCATCAGCGAGCTGCCGACATGGCATCCGCAGACAGTGAGTGCCTTTTGCGGCAACCACGGCAGCGGCATCTTGAAGTCGCCCCCGTGCAAACCCACGCAGACATAGCGCCCGGTCTTGACCAGGGCATGCACGGCCAGCCGAGAAGTTGCCGGCACGCCGGCGGTATCAATCACCGCCAACAGGCGGTTGTTGCTCATCGCGCGCAGTTGTTCAAGCGCATCCGGATCGGCGCTGTTGAGCACCTTGTGCGCGCCCATCGCACTGGCTGCCGCCAGTTGTTCGGGCCGGTTATCGATGGCGATGATTCGCTCATGCCCCAGCGCCTGCGCAATGGCAATGGCGTTCAGCCCCAACCCCCCCGTGCCCATGACAGCCAGCCATTCGCCATCGCGGACCGGACCGGCTTTTCGCAAGGCGTTGTAGACGGTCAGCCCGGAACAGGCATGCGGGGTAATCGTGTCAGGATCCAGCCCATCGACATCGACCAGAAATTTCGGGTCGCGCACCAGGGCGTGAGTGGCATAGCCACCGTCCTGCACCAGGCCCATGAAACGGGGCGCGACACAATCGTTCTCGCGCAATTCATCGCAAGCCAGGCAGTTTCCACAACCAATCCAGGGAAACACCAGCATGGTCTTGCCAAGCGGCGCGGCGGCCGGATCGGCATCGGGCCCAAGCGCAACCACTTCGCCAAGAATTTCGTGCCCCATGGCGATCGGCAGCTTCATGCCACGCTCGGCCATGCTCAACACGCCCTCTTCGCCCAGGTTCATCTCGCCGGACTGAATATGCAGATCGGAGTGACAGACCCCGGCCCGGCGTACACGGACCAGCACTTCGGCGTTTTTCGGGACCGGTAACTCGCGTTCGCGCTTTTGCACGGGCTTGCCAAACTCAACGAGGTCATAACTGATGTAAGTAGCCATTTGTCTCTCACTTTCCCTTGAAGTTGGGTTGTCGTTTTTCGTTGAACGCCGCCACTCCTTCGTGACGGTCTTCGGTGCCTACCGTACGGTTATAAGCTTCGATCTCAAACCACAAACCGTCGGTCAGTGACATCTGCAAGCCACGATGAATGGATTGCTTGGCCTGCCTGACTGCCACTGGCGCGTTGCGAGCAATGCTGGCCGCCATGGCCAGCGTCGCCTCCAGAAGTTGCTCTGCGGGCAATACCTCGTTGACCAGACCCCAACTGGCTGCCTGCGGCGCTGAAAACATCTTGCCTGACAAGACCAACTCCTTGGCGCGCCGTTCGCCGACCGCTCGGCTCAGCGTCTGCGTGCCACCCGCCCCGGGGATGATGCCAAGTTTCGTTTCAGTCTGTGCAAAGCGGGCGTGCTCTGCGGCGTAAACGAAGTCGAGCGCCGCGGTGATTTCGCATCCGCCACCGTACGCCGCCCCGTTAATGGCGCCGATGACGGGTGTCGGGCAATCGATGATGGCGCGCAACATGCGCTCGAAGATCCGGTGCTGGTACGACCAGGCGGCATCGGTCATGCCGTGGCGCTCTTTCAGGTCACCGCCGGCACAAAAGGCCTTCTCGCCCGCACCAGTCAACACCATGCAGCGCACTTCAAACGGATCGAGCGCAACCGCCTCAAACAAGGCGTGCAGATCCAGACCCATTTGCGTATTCAGCGCATTGGCCGCCGCCGGTCGATTCAGACGCACCAGCAAAACATGCTCCTGCGGGCAGCTCAGCTCAAGAGTGGGCAAGGCCATGGCCTGGAATGCCTGCGGCACGGTAACGGTTTTTGCGTGTTCGGTCATACGTCCTGCTTGTCAATGAAAGAGCCATGCCGCGAAGCGAAAAGGCTGGCAAGGCCGATGTGGCGAGGGCTGATTATCACCCCTTGCGCGTTTGGCCCGATAATGCAGGCAGTCATGAATTAAACGGAGCTTGCATGAAATACGAATTGGATCATACCGACATCCGCGACAGCGTCAGCCGACTGTGCACGCAGTTCCCCGGCGAGTACTGGCGTCGCTGCGACCGCGAGCAGGCGTATCCGAGCGAATTCGTGCAGGCTCTTACCGATGCAGGCTTTCTGAGCGCACTGATTCCCGAGCAATACGGCGGCTCGGGTCTGCCCATGTCGGCGGCCTGCGCCATTCTTGAGGAAATCCACCGCAACGGCTGTAACGCCGCGGCCTGTCACGCCCAGATGTACACGATGGGCACCTTGCTGCGGCACGGCTCCGAGGCGCAAAAGCAGCAATACCTGCCCGGCATCGCCGATGGCTCGCTGCGCCTGCAGGCATTTGGCGTCACCGAGCCAACCAGCGGCACCGACACGACGGCGCTGCGCACAACAGCGCGCCTTGAAGGCGATCAGTACATCATCAACGGACAAAAGATCTGGACCTCACGCGCCGAACACTCCGATCTGATGATTCTGCTGTGCCGCACCTCGGCACGCACCGAGACCAGCAAGCGCACCGACGGTTTGTCAGTGCTGCTGGTTGATATGCGCGAGGTGCGCGGCAAATCGCTGACCATCCGGCCGATCCGAACCATGATGAATCATGCGACGACCGAGGTCTTTTTCGACAACATGGCAGTGCCGGCCGCCAACCTGATTGGCGAGGAAGGCAAAGGGTTTCGCTACATCCTGTCGGGGATGAATGCCGAACGCATTCTCATTGCCGCCGAATGTGTGGGCGATGCGAAATGGTTTACCAACAAATCCACCGCCTACGCCAACGAACGGCAGATTTTTGGCCGCGCCATCGGCCAGAACCAGGGTGTTCAGTTCCCGATCGCCAAAGCCTATGCGCAGATGCGCGCCGCCGAAATGGTGTTGCGTGAGGCTATCCGCCGCTATGAGGCCGGTGAAAACCCGGGTGAAGAAGCCAATATGGCCAAGATGCTTTGCGCTGACGCCTCGTGGGCCGCCGCCGAGACCTGTGTGCAAACCCATGGTGGCTTCGGCTTCGCCGAAGAATATGATATTGAGCGCAAGTTCCGCGAAGCCCGCCTCTATCAGGTGGCGCCCATTTCCACCAATCTGATTCTCAGCTATCTCGCCGAGCATGTGCTGGGGCTGCCCAGATCGTACTGATCATCGTCAATTCGTCTCACTGATCACCCGTCCTGCCCGGCGGGAACGCTGACTGATAACTGTAAAGGGGGAACAACCGTGCCGGATCAAGCGCCTGACACCGACGCGCCGGAAACCGCGCTGGCCAGATTTGCCATTGAAACCGACGCCGCGGCCTTGCCCAGCGAGATGCGCGCGCTTGCGCGCCTGTCCCTGCTCGACTGGATCGCCGTCAGCTATCGCGGCCTCAACGAGCCGGTCAGCCGGCTCGTTCGGCAGATGCTGGTCGAAGACGGGGGCACACCGGAAGCCACCGTGCTTGGTACGGGCTGGCGCTTGCCTGCACGCGCGGCGGCCATGGCCAATGGCACGACTTCACATGCGCTCGATTACGACGACACCAGTTTCGTCTACCTGGGCCATCCCAGCGCAGCAGTGCTGCCCGCGGCGCTGGCTCTGGCCGAGCGTACGCATGCCTGCGAAGAGACATTCATCGACGCGGCGCTGATCGGCATGGAAACCGCCTGCCGGGTCGGCGCCTGGCTCGGTCGCAGTCATTATCAGCACGGTTTTCACCAGACGGCCACGGCCGGCACCTTCGGTGCCACCGCGGCCGCGGCCAGGTTGCTGGGCTTGAATGTCACGCAGACCGAGCATGCCATCGGCCTGGCCAGCAGCCGGGCGAGCGGGCTTAAATCGCAGTTCGGCTCCATGGGCAAGCCCTTTCATGCCGGCATGGCCGCTGCCAACGGCGTCGAGGCTGCACGCCTGGCCCGCGCTGGCTTTACTTCAAACCCGCGCGGGCTCAGTGGTGCCCAGGGCTTTGCGCTTACCCACCAGGCCAAACCCGACGATCCGGCCGACGACCTTACCTTGTTCGGATCTGACTACGCATTTGCCTCGGTGCAGCACAAGTTTCATGCGTGTTGTCACGGCCTGCATGCGCCTATTGAAGCGATGCTCAAGTTGCAGGCCAGGCACGCGCTTGACGCTACCCAGGTGCGCGCCATTTCGGTAGCCACGCATCCGCGTTTTCTGACCGTCTGCAACATCGCCAGCCCGAGCACAGGCCTGGAAGCCAAGTTCAGTTTCCGCCTTGCCGCCGCGATGGCGTTGCTCGGTGTCGATACCGGCAATCTCGATGTCTACACCGATGAGCTTTGTCAGCGGGCCGATCTGCTTGCCATGCGCGACAAGGTCAGTGTGCGCCCCGATCAGCGCCTGTCCGACAGTGCGGCAATCATCACCGTCGAGTGCACCGACGGCCAGACCCTGACCGCCAGCCATGATCTGGCCGCGCCGCTCAGCTTTGCGCAACGCAAAGAGCGCGTGCTGCGCAAGGCCGGCAGCCTGCTCGGCGAGACGATGTCCACCGATCTCTGGCTGGCTCTCGATGAAGCCGACCGGCCCGCCGGTCACTGGCTCGACCTGCTCACGCCGGGCAACTGACCCGTTGTGCCCCACTGCCGCCCGGCTCAGCCGCTGAGCCGAGGCCCCCTCAATCATTCCACTGGAGACACCATGGCAATTTATGAAATGCGGACCTATACGGTCATCGTCGGCAAAATGGGCGAAGTCACCGAGCACTACAAAACGCTGGGTTACCCGGCGCTGCAGGCCGGCGGTTTTGACAAGCATCTTGTCGGCTATTTCACCGGCGACATTGGTGCGCTCAATCAGCTCGTACATATATGGAAGTTTGAAGACGACAACGAACGCCGCGAGTTCTGGGGCCGGCTGTTTGCCGATGAAGCATTCATGGCTTTCGCGATGAAACTGCGCCCCTTGCTGTTGAAGCAGGAAAACAAGCTGATGCTGGCCGCTCCATGGGGCAGCCATCCCTGAGACCGGCGCCGCCTCGCCTGACGCCGGCTCAGTCGTCAGGTGATGCGGGCAGCAAGGCGTCCAGCTGCGCCACGCTGGCGACGCTGCCCAACCACGCAAAGCTGCCGGTATCGAGCATTTCGCGGCCGGCAGCCAGCAGCGGTGCCAGCGCAGCCCGCGCCAGCGCGCCGCCAGTACTGATCCGGCGCACACCAAGCGCTTGCAAGCCGGCCACGTCGGCTCTCTTGACGCCGGCAATGAGCACATTGACCGGCCGCGTAACCGCCGCCAACACCGCCCCGACCTGCTCGTAGTCGCGCAAACCGGGCGCATACAACACCTGCGCACCGGCTTTTTCGAACGCCACCAGGCGCTCGATCGTGGCATCAAGATCGCGCTCACTGCGCAGCATCTGCTCGGCACGGGCTGTCACCAGAAAGGGCGAATCTTGCCGCGCCGCCTCTTCGACCGCAGCCACGACGCGTTCGACCGCCAGGTTCAGCGGATACAGCGGTGCGGCAAGGTCGCCAGTGAAGTCTTCAATCGAACCGCCCGACAGGCCAGCCTGAGCCGCCAGTCGAATCGTTTCAGCGACCGCTTCGGGGCTGTCGCCAAAGCCGTTTTCAAGATCGGCCGTGAGCGGGATATCCAGCGCGGCCGTCAGGGCGGCGCAATGCGACAACACCTGCTCGCGCGCAAGCTGACCGTCACGCTGGCCCAGCGTCATGGCCAACCCGCTGCTGGTACTGGCGAGCGCAGCAAAACCCATTTGCTGGAGCATGAGCGCCGAGCCCAGATCCCACGGATTGGGCGCCACGAAAATACCTCGTTCATGCAAGGCCTGAAATTGCCGGGCCTTGGTCGCTTGCGTTTGCATCGGGATGTCTCCTGCACTTCAGGTGGCACCGGGTCGCGCGGGCATCATCGAACGGATAGCTCACGCAAAACCAGCTTCACGCCAGTATGCCACTATGATCGATCCATCAACGACCGAAGGAGCCAAGCCGCGATGACTGACCATCAAGCGCCTGCCGACGCCATCACCGTGATTACCGGAGCCGCCGGCGGCATTGGCGAGCCGACCGTGCGAGCGCTGAGCGCACGTGGCATGCCAATGCATCTTCTCGACCTCGATCAGCAGCGGCTGGACAAGCTGATTGCAACCACTGGCGCGCGCGCCACCAGCGCGGCCAGTCGCCTGGAAGGCCTTGAGGCATGCCGCGCCGCCCTACCGCCGGGTGATACAAAAATTGGCGCGCTCATTCATCTGGCCGGTATTTTCGTGCCGCACGATTTCGACGAGAGCGGTCGCCTGGTTTACGAAGAAACGCTGCAGGCCAATGCCACCAACGCCTATGACATGGTCAGCGCCGTGCTGCCCCGCCTGACCGACAATGCCCGCATTGTGTTTGTCAGCTCACTGGCGTTCAATCGTGGCGCGGCCGACCATGTCTCGTATTCAATGGCCAAAGGCGCACTGGTCGGGCTGACCCGTTCGTTGTCGCGTGCGCTGGGTCCGCGCGGGATTCTGGTCAACGCACTGGCGCCAGGCATCATCGAAACCTCGATGCCGGCCCACATCATAAAAACCCGCGGCGCCGCAGCGCTGGCCGGTACCGCGCTGGGCCGCTTCGGTCAGCCCGAAGAGGTCAGCGGCGTGATTGAATTCCTGCTCTCGCCGGCGGCTTCCTACATCACCGGCCAGGTCATCAATATCGACGGCGGCACCGTCAATGGCTGATGCTTACGCGAGCAAAGCCTGCAAGGCTTCATAACCGGCACTGCCGGGGCGCATTGATTCTTCCAGTACCGTGAAGTGGTTGGTGCCGGGCAAGACAAAGTGCCGGGCCGGCAAACCGGCGGCAGCGGCCACCGCGGCATAGCGTACGGTCTGATCTTTCCAGCCGGCTGGCTCGTCGCCCCCGACCCAGGCCACCACCTGCGCCCGGCCGGCGGGCGGCTTGCTCAGGCAATCGTTGTTCGCGGCACTGGTCGCACTGATTTGCGCCTGTTCATTGACCGATATTTTCGTCACGACCTGCGGCTCGTAAATGCCGCTGATGGCCGCCACGCCGGCAACCAGATCAGCCGGCAGCCCGTCGTCATCGGCCGGGGTATTCAGCACCCGCGCGGCCAGATGGGCGCCGGCGGAATGCCCGATTAGCACCAGTCGTGACGGGTCTGCGCCCCATTGCTCGGCATTGGCGGCGCAGTAGCGCACCGCGCGCACGATCTGGCTGGCGATCTCGTCAAGCGTGACATTGGGGCACAAGTCGTAATTCACATTGGCCACGATAGCGCCGCATGAAAGCAGTGGTGGCACAACCAGCACGTGATCGATTTTATCGAGAGCCCGCCAATAACCACCGTGAATGAACACGGCCAGCGGTGCCGCCCTGGTCTCACTGTTGGGCCGGTACAAGTCGAGCGTTTCAAGAGGGCCGGGGCCAAAACGCAGATCATCGTCGATACGACTGGCCCCTTCAAGGTCACGCCGGGCGGCAACTGACAATTCGGTCAGCCGCTCGATGGCCGCCTGCGCGTCGGACACGGCGACCCGCAGGTTGTAATTTTCCTCGAGCTGCTGCGCGCTCATTGTCTGCCAATCAATCATTTCCATGCCCTCATTCCAGAAGTCTGCGAAACCCGCTGCTACCAGCCTCGGTAACGGATCGCTATTGTCTGGTTGCAGCCGGCCCATGGCAAGGAGCCTGGCGACCGTTTTCCGCCAAACAGGCTATATTTCGTGCTCCTTGCGCCCACCGCGACCAAGCCCCCAGTCCTGTCCAGTCTGCCCCTCTCCGGCCCATCCTCGTGCTCCAGATTTTCAATGTCACCCTCCCTTTTTTCGCCCTCGTGTTGTGTGGCTGGCTCGCCGCGCGCGCCAAACACCTGCCAGATCAGGCCGTGGCGGCGCTGAACGGCTTCATTCTGTATTTCTCGCTGCCGGCCATGTTGTTCCGCTTTGTGGCCAATTCTCCGGTCAGCGAGGTACTGAACCTGCAGGTATTTTTCGTGTACGCAGCGGTCGGGGTGTTTGTCTTCATCATTTCGGTGCTGGGCTTACGCTGGGGTAACACCGATAACTGGGTAGATACGGCATTCGGCGGCCTGGCAGCCAGCTGGCCCAACTGGGGCTATATGGGTTTTGGTCTGATTCCGGCGCTGTACGGTACGGAAGCCATCGGCTTGCTGATCTCCGCAGGCCTGGCCGACCTTGTCATCATGATGCCGCTTGGCCTGCTGGTTGCCTCGCGCCAGCATCTGAACAAAGGCCAGAACGCCGCACTGGCCGGTTTGCTTGGTGTCACCCGGAACCCATTGATCTGGGGGATCAGCGCCGGTCTGCTGGTCTCGCTGGTCAGAGTGCCGATCCCATTTGCCATCGACGAGTTCCTGCGCCTGCTCGGCACCGCTGCCGGACCTGTCGCGTTGTTTTCAATTGGCGTGTCGTTGTACCGCCCGAACCGACCGGGGCTGCACACCGACACCTGGATTCTCGTCGTCACCAAGCTGGCGCTGCACCCGTTGCTGATGTGGATCGTCGCCTGGCAGATGCTGGGCATGTCCCGCGAGGCGGCAACCATCATGACTGTTGTCGCCGCGCTGCCGGCCGCCGGCACCGCCTTTTTGTTCACGGAACGGCACGGCGGCAATGTCGACCGCATCGCCGGGGTTATTCTTATCACTACCGCGCTCGCGTTCGTCACGTTTACGCTCACCGTCATGCTGATCGGTCGTTGAACGGCGCGGTACCCGTTTGCCTGAAACCGGCCGGAGACGGCCTCTTCCAACGCTGAGGAATCAACCATGGACAAAGAACTTTTCGACCGCGGCATCGCCAAACGCAAGGCCACGCTGGGCGATGAATACGTCAACCGCACCCTGAACAACGCCGACGAGTTCACGCAGCCATTCCAGCAAGCCATGACCGAATGGGCCTGGGGCTTTGGCTGGGGTGATGAAACCATCGACGTCAAAACCCGTTCCATGATGAACCTGGCCATGATCGGCGCCCTGGGCAAAATGCACGAATGGGAATTGCATTGCCGCGGCGCGTTGAACAACGGTGTCAGCAAGGAAGAGATCCGGGCCATCATTCATGTGGTGGCCATTTATTGCGGTGTACCGCAATCGCTGGAGTGCTTCCGCGTCGCCCGCAAAGTACTGACCGAAGAAGGTTTGCTCGAAGCCTGAAACCCGGTCACGGCGAGTGCCGTCCCCGCCTATGCCATCAGCTTGTCGAGCAGGCGCAGCAGTTCGTCGGCTTCGCTGCGGCTCAAGGCGCGGGTCAGTTGTTGCTGATGACTTTTCAGCACTGTCTCGCCTTCGCAGCGCAGGCGCTTGCCGTTAACGGTCAGACTCAGCGTTTTGGTGCGCCGATCCTGGCCGGCAGCCGTGCGCAAACACCCCATGGCTTCCAGCCGGCGCAGCATCGAAGCCATATTGGACGGCTCGAGTGCCATTGCCTTGGCCAACTGGCCCGGCGTGATACCCGGATTGCAGCCAATCAGTTCAAGCGCCGTCAGTTGCGCGGCCGAAAGCTCGACATCGTGCAATAAAGTTGCCATTTGCTGAGCACTGATGGTTTCTGCCAAGCGGATTTTCAGGCCCACTGAACCATCCAGAACTCCCCAGTTCAGCTTGTCTTCCTGCGCTGCCAATGTGTCTCTCCCGTTTGCGGCGCCCGCTCTTTCTTTTGTTATGAAACATAAGTATTCTACGCGAAAGACAGCGTTGTACTCGGCCAGGCGTCATCCAGCCTGAGCCTGTAATACCAGGCCTCGCCGAGTCCGCACTGCAGACAAACAAGAGAGACACACCCATGAGAGCCTTTGATTTCATTGGCCGGCACTCGACTGTCCGCGCCCGCGCAGCCAGCATCGGCCCCCTTACCCGACGTGACCGGGCGCTGACATGGCTGTAAATCCACAAGCCAGCCAGGAGCTGTTCGCCACGCCCGCCGTCAGCCTGCTGACCCGCCCCGATGGCTCGATGATCATGAGCGCCCGGCAGACTTGCCCGCCGGCGGTACCCGGTGTCGGGCACTGGCTCAAGCACTGGGCCGAGCATGAGCCCGACACCGTCTTTCTTGGCGAACGCCTGCAAGCTGACGCGCCCTGGACCACCGTCAGCTATCGGCAGGCCTGGCGCGCAGCTCGCGCGGTCGGTGCGTGGCTGCTGGCGCAACAAGTCAGTGTCGAGCGTCCTGTCGTGATTCTGTCTGACAACGCAATCGACCATGCATTGCTGGCGCTTGGTGCCATGCTGACCGGCGTGCCGGTAGCCACCATTTCATCGGCGTACTCCCTGATTTCGAGCGATCACGCCAAATTGCGCGCCATGATTCGTTTGCTCACGCCACGCGTCATTTATGTGGCGGACAGCCACCGCTACGCCGCGGCACTACAGGCCATCGAACCCGATCATCAGGCCTTGCTGGTGAGCAGCACCGGTAATCCCCCTGGCACCATTGCATTCAGTACGCTGACCGAATGCGCCGATGAGTCTGCCGTCGATACCGCAATGGCCGGGGTAACAGGCGACACCATCGCGCGCTTCCTGTTTACTTCCGGGTCAACGGGCGCGCCCAAGGCGGTCATCAATACGCACCGCATGTTGTGTGTCAGTCAGGAAGCCAAAGCCCAGGTCTGGCCATTCCTGGAACACACGCCGCCCGTCATCGTTGACTGGCTGCCCTGGAGTCATACCTTCGGCGCCAATCACAATTTCAACATGGTGCTGCGCAACGGCGGCACGCTTTATATTGATGGCGGCCGCCCCGCCCCGCAGCTGGCTGACATCACGGCCACCAATATTGCCGAGATCGGACCGAACATCTGCTTCAACGTCCCGCGCGGCTATGACATGCTCGTCTCCGCCTTACGCGCCAACGAAACCTTGCGCCAGCGCTTCTTTGCCACCGTAAAGATCATCTTCTACGCCGGGGCGGCGCTACCGCAACCGGTATGGGAGGCCTTGCGCGAGTTGTCGCTGCAAACCACCGGCCAGGTAACACCAATGGTCAGCGCCTGGGGGTCCACCGAAACCTCACCATTGGCCACCGACTGCCACTTCCAGGCCGAACGCAGCGGCAACATCGGCGTGCCCGTGCCTGGTGTCGATCTCAAGCTCGTGCCCAACGGCGACAAACTCGAAATCCGTGTGCGCGGCCCCAATGTCACGCCCGGGTACTGGCGCCAGCCGGCCGCAACCGCCGCAGCTTTTGATGATGAAGGGTTTTACCGCATCGGCGATGCCGTCCGACTT
>CAXBNM010000022.1:0-23881 GCA_963976885.1 uncultured Burkholderiaceae bacterium | reverse complement strand
CGAAGATCCATTTCGGGCCGGTAACGCAACGGATCTTCGCCGCCTTCACCAGTATTGGATTTACCACCCAAGCGGTTCATGGCCACGGCCAGCGTGGCATGCGCCTCGGTCGAGATCGAGCCCAGCGACATGGCTCCGGTAGCAAACCGCTTGACGATTTCGCTGGCGGGCTCGACTTCCTCGAGTGGCACCGGCGTGCATTTACGCGTGCGGAACTCGAACAAGCCGCGCAAGGTCATGTGCCGCCGGGACTGATCGTTGATCAGCTTGGCGTATTCCTTGTAGCTGTCGTAAACATTGCTGCGCGCCGCATGCTGCAGCTTGGCGATGGTATCGGGCGTCCACATGTGCTCTTCGCCGCGGGTGCGGTACGCGTATTCGCCGCCCGCCTCGAGCGCTTCGGCCAGCACCGGCACGTTACCGAACGCGTCGATATGGCGCCGGATCGCCTCTTCGGCAATATCGAACACCGAAATGCCTTCGATATTGGAAGGCGTGCCGGTGAAGTACTTGTCAACGACATCGCGCGACAAGCCGATTGCTTCGAAAATCTGCGCGCCGCAATAACTCATGTAGGTCGAGATGCCCATCTTGGACATGACCTTGCGCAAGCCCTTGCCGATCGCCTTGATGTAGTTCTTGACCGCCTTGTCCGGACCGATGTCTGAAGGCATGTCCTTGTACAGATCAACCAGCGTTTCCAGGGCCAGGTACGGATGAATGGCTTCCGCACCGTAGCCGGCCAGCAAGGCAAAGTGATGCACTTCGCGCGCCGACGAGGTCTCCACCACCAGACCGGTAGTGGTACGCAGGCCACGGTTGACCAGATGCTGATGAATCGCACTCATGGCCAGCAGGCTCGGGATGGCGACATTGTCCTTGTCGCAACTGCGGTCGGTAACGATCAGGATGTTGTAGCCGTTGATGACCGCGTCTTCAGCCTCTGAAGCCAGCGAGGCCAGACGCGCCTCGATACCTGCACGTCCCCAGGCCACCGGGTAGCAGACGTCGAGCTCATACGACTTGAACTTGTTGCCGGTGTAGTGCTCGACCCCGCGAATCTTGGCCATATCCTCGAAGTCGAGAATCGGCTGGGTCAGCTCCATCCGGATCGGCGGGTTGGTGTTGTTCAGATCGAGCAGGTTCTGCTTGGGCCCGATGAAGGTCACCAGCGACATCACCATCTCTTCGCGGATCGGATCGATCGGCGGATTGGTGACCTGCGCGAACAACTGCTTGAAGTAGTTGTACAACGGCTTGTTGCGATTGGACAGCACGGCCAGTGGCGCGTCATTACCCATCGAGCCGGTGGCTTCTTCGCCACGCTCGGCCATCGGCCCCATCAGAAACTTGATGTCTTCCTGGGTAAAGCCGGCAGCTTGCTGCGCATCGAGCAGCGACACTTCGGCGCGCATCGGCGCAGCCATCTGATTGGCGTCGCGCGGGTCGATCTCGATATCGTGAATCTTGACCCGGATCGCATCGATCCATTCGCGGTAGGGCTTGGTGTTGGCGAGCTGCTGCTTGAGTTCGGAATCGTCAATGATGCGGCCCTGCTCCAGATCGATCAGGAACATCTTGCCCGGCTGCAGGCGCCACTTGCGCACGATCGAGCTTTCCGGAATCGGCAACACACCGGCTTCCGAGGCCATCACGACCAGATCGTCATCGGTGATGCAGTAGCGGGCCGGACGCAAGCCATTACGGTCGAGCGTGGCGCCAATCTGGCGGCCATCGGTGAACGCAATCGCCGCCGGACCATCCCAGGGCTCCATCATCGCCGCATGGAATTCGTAAAAGGCGCGCTGCTTGCTGTCCATCAGTGCGTGATTTTCCCAGGCCTCGGGAATCATCATCATCATCGCGTGCGCCAGCGGATAGCCGGCCATCGTCAGCAATTCCAGACAGTTGTCGAAGGTGGCGGTATCGGACTGACCGGGATAAACGATCGGGTACAGCTTCTTGAGGTCCTCACCCAGTACCGGCGAGCTCATCACGCCTTCGCGGGCACGCAACCAGTTGTAGTTGCCCTTCACGGTATTGATTTCACCGTTGTGAGCGACCAGGCGGTAGGGGTGGGCCAGCGGCCACTCGGGGAAGGTATTGGTCGAGAAGCGCTGATGCACGAGCGCCAGCGCCGACACATAGCGCGGGTCTTGCAGGTCTTTGAAGTAGGTGCCGACCTGGTTACACAGCAGCAAGCCCTTATAGACAATGGTGCGCGCCGACATCGACACCACATAGTATTCCTTGCCGTGCACGAGGCGCAGGCGCTGAATATTGTGGCTGGCGCGTTTGCGGATCACGTACAGCTTGCGTTCCAGCGCGTCAGTAACCATCACGTTCTGGCCACGGCCGATGAAAATCTGCCGGATCGTCGGCTCTTTGGCCTTGACGGTCGGCGACATTTCCATCGAGCTGTCCAGCGAAACATCACGCCAGCCCAGCACGATCTGCCCTTCGGCCCGCACCGCCCGCTCGAGCTGCTGCTCACAGGCCAGGCGCGATGCGCTTTCCTTGGGCAGGAAGATCATGCCCACGCCGTACTCGCCAGCCGGCGGCAACTCGATGCCTTGCCGACGCATTTCCTCGCGGAAATACAGGTCGGGAATCTGGGTCAGGATGCCCGCGCCGTCGCCCATCAAGGGGTCGGCACCGACCGCACCACGGTGATCGATATTGCACAGGATCTGCAAACCCTGCTCAATGATCCGGTGGCTGCGTTTACCCTTGATATGGGCAACGAAACCGACGCCACAGCTATCGTGTTCAAGCTGCGGGCTGTACAGTCCGCTCGCATCGGGTGCCGGATGGCTCTGAGCAATTCCCATGACTCACCTCAAGATAAAAGGGCCGCGGTGGCCCCTGGTTAGGCTGCCCGCTCAAGTCGGCGAGCACTATCAACTGGCCAGCAAGTCAGCGCTTGACCTTGCTGGGTGCGACCATCGGGTGGCCGCCGAAATCTGTTCGGGTTGCCGCCAGGCGCCGTCGGGCGCGTACAAGCGACCCGCGTTACCGGGCCTGGCCGGACGCGCTGCGTATTCCCCCTGAGGCGCAGCACCACTACCCCCGCATGCCGCGCCGGCTCCCGCGCCCCCGTCAGGCTCGCTCTCATCGGTGCGCCACGCCTCGAGAATCGAGTGCGCGGTGCAATGGCGCGAGAGCCTGAGTCATGCGTTTGCGGGTTCTTCCGACTGCCGCATTCGCGGCGACGGGGCGAGAAATATACCGCACTAAGGGCGCGGCACGAAGCATCGAAGGAGTCAGGGGCGAACCGAACCCCAGAATCCCATATTACAGAAAATTTCGGGCAATTTATGCCTTGTTTTGGTGCAAATCTGGCGATTCGCCCGCGTTCAGGCCAAAGCGCCGTCTGTGGCCAATGCCTCAAGCGTCTGCACCACCAGGGCTCGATCGATCGATTGCAGACTGGCCGCACCGGCCCCGTCCAACACCACGAAGCGCGGTACCCCTTGCACCGACTTCTTGTCGACCGCCATCAGATCGAGATAGCGCTCGGCAGGCCAGGCCGGTCCGCGCACCGGCAACCCGGCCTGCTGGCAAGCCTGTTCAAGCCGTTCAAGAAAGGCCGGCTCAATGCGGCCGCAGCGTACCGACAGATCGGCGCCCATGATCATCCCGGCACCAACCGCCTCACCATGCAGCCAATGGCCATAACCGAGCCCGGATTCGATCGCATGGCCGAAGGTATGACCGAAATTGAGAATCGCCCGGCGCCCGGCTTCGCGCTCGTCGCTGGCCACCACCTCAGCCTTGATCCGGCATGAACCGAGCACGCCGGCAGCCAGCTCGGCCGGCTGACACGCACGCAGCGCCGGCAGATCACGTTCGAGCGAGGCCAGATAAGACTCATCGGCGATTGCGCCGTGTTTGATCATTTCGGCCAATCCGGCCGAGAGCTCACGAGCCGGCAGCGTCGCCAGCACATCAACATCAATTATGACCAGCTTGGGTTGATAGAAAGCGCCAATCATGTTCTTGCCAGCCGGATGATTGATCGCCGTTTTACCGCCTACCGAGGAATCGACCTGCGCCAGCAACGTGGTCGGCACCTGTACGAAGTCGACCCCACGCTGGTACAGCGCCGCGGCCAGGCCGGCCATGTCCCCGATGACGCCGCCGCCCAGCGCGACAATCAGGCAACCCCGGTCGAAGCGAGCCGCCAGCAACGCGTCAAACACTTGATTCAGGGCCGCAAAACCCTTGTGAGCCTCGCCATCGGGCAGCACGATTTCGATCAGCTGGTGGGCCAGCGGCTTGAGCTGCGCGGCCATCGCCGGACCGAGCAAGGGCTGCACCGTCTCATTGGTGACGATAGCCACCTGGCGGCCTTGCGCCAGTGCTTGCAAGGCTTCGCAACGGCCATTGACCAGACCACTACCAATCAGAATGGGGTAGGCGCGTTCGCCCAGTTCAACGGTCAGTTGGTGCATCAGAAACTTCCACGGTAGTCAGGCAGGGCATACAGTCCTGCAACTGAGCGATGATATCGCCGAGCAGCTTGTCGGCCGATTGACGCCGCCCCACCGCGGTCATATCGGCGACCTCTTCATAGAGCGGCACGCGGTCGCGATGCATCTGCTCGATGCGACGGCGTGGGTCTTCGCCCTGCAGCAGCGGGCGTTTGCGGTCGTGACGCAGCCGACTCCAAAGCTCAGCCACCGTGGCCTGCAGGTAGATGACGCGCGGGCGGCCCTTGAGCAGCTCGCGATTGCACTCACGCAGCACGATGCCGCCGCCGGTGGCCACGATCAGGCCGTCGCGCAGACTGAGCTCTTCGAGCAGACGCGTCTCGCGATCACGAAAGCCGGTTTCGCCCTCGATCTCGAACATGGTCGCCACAGTCACGCCGCAGCGCTCCTCAAGCTCGCGATCGGCATCAATGAACGGCCGCCCGAGACGGGCGGCCAGACGCTTGCCAATGGTGGATTTACCGGAGCCGGGCATACCGACCAGAAAGATGGATCGATTCATGAACTGACCAAACGAAAAAGGGGCCGGATTGCTCCGGCCCCTCTAGCTTACCCTCCCCGGCCATTTATTGCGCCGGCTTGGTTCGCTTCAGCTTCGATCAAAGAGTGTCCGTACAGTTACCCGACTTGCCAAAGGGGCCAGTCGGTGAACGCGAGCCCGGAGGAATGACCGCCGGATTCGCCACATCTGCAGCCAGCATCGGCAGGATGAATTCCTGATCAGCAGAAGCCTCCGTACCGGATACGGTGGTGATCGTCACCTGCATCTTCACCGCCACCCAACGACCATAGGTTTTCGGATAGACCACTTCGATTTCGGCCAGGCCGTCCTCGTCGGTCCGCGAGTTGCTGGCGAGCACCCGGCTGATCGCAACCGCACCAGGATCCAGTTCGCCGTTGCCATTGCCTTCACTGATCGCCAGGTCTTCGTCACCATCGAGACGACCGTTCAGATTGTCATCTTCAGAGGCGCACAGGGCGGTTGTGGTCTGAACCCATTCAGTACCGCCGGCCAGACTCCACTCTCCCTTGTAGTAACTGACGGACTGCAGCGCGACGGTAACGAGGGCGTTGGACACCGGATTGCCGGCCGAGTCAGCCACGATGGCAGTCCAGGGCATCCGGTAGATGGTAAGCGACCCGTCGTCAACCAGCTCGTTACCGGTACCGATGCGTACCGACAACTCCAGCTCGGACACCGTCAACCGTGCAGTGGCCGCCACTGCCGCATTCTCGGAGAGTTTGGCCTGCAATTGCACGGCGTTGAAACCGGTTGCAGCAGGGCCGGCAATGAACGACGCCGTAGCGATACCGAAGCTGTCGGTAATACCGAAAGCGGGTTCCAAACGACCGTTACTGGGATCGGCAAGCGCCGTGAAATCTACCCGTGCGTTCTTGACCGGGTTGTCATTCGCATCGCGCACCACCGCGATCAACTGGCTGGAGTTGGTACCCTCCGCAGACAGATTGGCGCCCACTACGGTCGGGCTGGCCTGCAGTTCGATCTTGCTCGGCAATTTGGACACGAACTCGGCCTGACGCGTTGCCGTCACACCGCTACTTGCGCCACCGACCACCTCAGTCGCCGTGATGGTAGTAATACCGGCATTGGGCGAAGTGATTTGCACCGAGGCCGTCCCGTTGGCATCGGTCGTAGCCGAGTCAGCGCCGACAAACGAACCGCGAGTAATCGTGAAGCGAATCGTTTGCCCGGACTTGGGCGTTCCGCTTTCAACCAATTGCGCACTCACCGTCGCCGGCGTATCAACCGTCAGCTCGGCATTCGCCGCGGGTGCCAGGTAGGTAAGCTGAGTCGAAGAAACCGATGTAGCAAACGTCGTTGTTGCACCCAACGAGGTCACGGTAAGCACGTCGGCACCTGCCTTGACGCCAATCACGTTGAACACCGCCTGACCTTGAGCGTCAGTTACAAACGAACCATCATCTGCCGTCGATTCAATCGTGTTGCCCTGACTGGAAGTAACGGTGTATTCGGCACCAATGATCGGGTTGCCACCGGAGTCACGCAATGACAGCGAATAAGGGGTGCTGTCATTGAAGACGATCGTGCTCGAACCGTTGATCTGCAGGACCGTGCCAACGACCGGTACGGTAACCGAACTCTCAAGCAAGCCGGTCTTTGCAAGCACCTTGATCTTGCGCAGTGACCGATCGGTCACCGAAAGCACCGCTTCCACACGACCCGTTGCGTCAGAGACAGAATTGCCCACTTCAAGCGTGACGCCATTGTCAGCGGTGGAGAAGGTTACAGTCTGATCTGGCAGCGCGACATTGTCCTTATCCTTGACGATCGCGGTCAGGATGGCCGATTTCTTGCCATCGGATCCCAGACTGGTTTCGCTGGTAATAAGGCTCATTCTGGCAGCATTGGTGGCCACGGGTTCGTCCACACCGCCGGGGCCCTTGGTACTGCCACTACCGCCGGCACCGCTGCCGCCGCAGGCGGCCAGCAGCAGCGTGAACATGACCGTGGAGCACAGCGCCAAAAAGCGGGTCCAGGGTGATTGGGTTGAAGTCATGATAGTCATTTTTCCCTACGTCAAATAGTTGGCCGTTGAACCCAATCAGCGCGACAGCGCCGTGTCCGCAACTACCCGAGGCGTCAGGAACACCATCAGCTCGGTACGGTCGTTGGTCTTCTGGTTATCCCGGAACAGGTAGCCGATCACCGGGATATCGCCAAGCAGCGGAATCTTGTTGGTGCGGTCACGCTCGAACTGCTCGTAAATACCGCCAATCACCACCGTGCCGCCGTTCTCGACCAGCACCTGGGTCTGCACCCGGCGTGTGTCGATGGCAAAACCGGCTGTGGTCAACTGACCGACCGCATCGCGATTGACTTCGACGGCCAGAATTACACTGCCTTCAGGCGTAATCTGCGGCGTCACTTCGAGGCGCAGATTTGCCTTGCGGAAAGAGATCGAGGTCGCCCCGCTTGACGTGGCTTGCTGGTAAGGAAGTTCGGTACCTTGCTCGATCACCGCCGTGCTCTGATCGGCCGTCAACACCCGCGGACTCGACACGACCTTGCCACGCTGATCAGCTTCGAGAGCCGACAACTCAAGATTCAGGAAGCGCGTCAGACTGGAGCCGAACAAGCTGATGGCAAACTGACCCGGCGAAGAACCGGAAATCGCTGCCGCTGGCAGATTCACAAAGTTGGTGTTCTCAAGCGCGGTCAACTGCCCCAGCCCTTGCGCATTCGTGCCAGAGATGCTCGACCCATTCTGCGAAGACAAATCGGCCACGCCGGTCAAGTTGCCGGAAACCGTCGCGTAACCATTACCTACGCTGGCCCCTGCGCCGTAGGACGGCACATTGACTTCGGTACCGTCAGCCAGCGTCTGCGTGCTGTACACCGTCGAACGAATGTCGTTGTAGCCAAGCTTCACACCCAGGTTGCGCGAGAAGCGATCATCGGCCTCGACCACTCGAGCCTCGATCAGCACCTGACGAATCGGGATATCGATCTGCGTAATCATCTGCCGCACCGCCTCCAGACGGGTCGGCGTATCCTGAACGAACAATTTGTTGGTCCGCGCATCAACAACCACCGAACCGCGCTCGGAGAGCACACGCTGATCTTCGCTGGCCAGCAGCTCCTGCAACGCAGATGCTTTCTGATAGTTCAACTGGAACACTTCGTTACGCAGCGGCTCCAACTCGGAAATTGCCGCGCGCGCTTCCAGATCAAGCTTTTCCTTGGCCGCCAGTTCTTCGGCCGGCGCAACCAGCAACACGTTGCCGTTCTTGCGCATGTCCAGCCCTTTGGACTGCATGATGATGTCCAGCGCCTGATCCCAGGGCACATCCTTGAGACGCAGAGTCAGACTGCCTTCTACCGAATCGCTGGTGACGATATTCAGATCGGTAAAGTCGGCAATCACCTGCAACAGTGCGCGCACATCGACGTTCTGGAAGTTCAGCGACAGTCGCTCACCCTTGTAGCCCTTCTGCGCACCTTGCGCCAGGCTGTTCGGGTTCTCCTGAATCGGCTTGACCTCAACGACGAACTGCGTGTCGCTCTGGTAGGCGTTGTGCTCCCACAAGCCTTGCGGCTCGATGATCAGCTGCGCATTGTCGCCATTCTGAACCGCGCGCACCGAGCGCACCGGCGTACCAAAATCGGTCACATCAAGCAGGCGACGCAGATTCTCCGGCAACGAGGTCTTCTGGAAGTCCACCACCAGGGTCTTGCCCTTCTGACGGATGTTCACGCCTACGTCACGGTCGGACAACTCGACAACCACCCGGCCTTCGCCACCGCGGCCACGTCGAAAATCAACATCGCGCATCGCATGCTCGTCGACGGCGGCACTGGCCTGGGCAAACTGATAAACCGACGTCGGTTGTTTGTCATCGGCAGCGGCGACCAGCGCGGGGTCAAGCGTCACGACCAGATCACGACCGTCAATTTCGGTCTTGTATTGCATCTGTTGGCGCAGGCTCAACACAACCCGTGAGCGCGCACCGGCGGTCACGATATTGATGCCACGCACCTCGCCTTGCTCGTGACGAATATTCGACTCGGGCGACCGACTTTCGGTATTGGCAAAATCAAAAGCAATACGGGGCGGATTGCTGATGGTGAAGCTCGGCGGCGCAGCGGTCAGCTCTTCGGCCATCCGGATGCGCAAATAACTGGTGTCCCCACGACTGGTTGACGTGATGCTCTCGATCGCGTTGCTCGAGGCCTGTACCGGCCCTGCCGCAAAAACACCCGCTACCGCGACCGCCATACTCATCATTGCCGGCCAGCGGCCTGAAATCAGCCACGACTGGCTCTTGTTCAGCCGTAGCGACCAAGCGACCGATGCCGCCGTCAAACGCGTTGCGCGCTTGAACCGGTTGATATTGACCATGCCTGTTGTCATTTCCCTTTCTCCTGCAACTTGAGCACGGTTTCCCGTTCAACCCAGTCGCCCGTTGCGTCCTGAACCAGTTCCCGTAGCGCGACTTCCGTCTCGCCGATATTTGTCACCACACCGAAGTTCTGACCGGCGTAGTTGCCGATCCGAGCCTGGTAGATCGTCTGATCCACCTGCAGCAAAGCCGTGTTGAAGCGGCTGCTGCGCATGAAGCCCACCATCTGGATTTGCTCGATCGGAAAGTTCTCAAGCACTTCGCGGCGGCGGTTTACGTCCGGAGCAAGCCCGCCTTTGGCGCGAACCTGCATGGGATCCTGCAGAGCCGCCAGCTTGACCGGCGAGAACGGCGAGATCTCTTCAACCAGCTCGTAATAGAACGGGCTAAATCGTTTAGGCTCTTCAATGCGGGTGCGTACCGGTGGCGTCGTCGCGCGCACCTCCTGCATCCAGACATCAATCTCGCCCACTTTGGCATCACACCCGGCGAGCAGCACGCCAACCAGCAAGGTGGCGGCAAGCGGCGCAGATGTGACGACCGTTGTTGGTCGGCGCCCGGGCATGGCCCGGTGCGAGCGGAAACCTGACGTTTTCATCGACGAGTCCTCTTACGTTCCTGCGCCTTGAGGCGCTGCTGTTCGGCGACTTCTTCCGGGTCGAGATAGCGGTAGGTCTTGGCCACTGCCTGGAGCTCGAGATCGCCAGACTTCTCGTCGCGTTTCAGTTCCACGTTGTTCAAGGTCACGATGCGCGGCAGGTTGGCCACATCGCTGGCAAAGTGACCCAGCTCGTGATAGCCGCCGTTAAGCTTGACCTGAATCGGCAACTCCGCGTAGTACTCGCTCACGGCGACCGAGCCAGGCTTGAACAATTCGAATTGCAGGCCGCGTCCAACGCCGGCCTGGTTGATGTCCGACAGCAAAGCGTCCATCTCGGACTTGCTCGGCAGTTGCTTCTCAAGCACCGACACATACTTGGCAACCTGGTCCTTCTGCTCACGCAAGGCCACCAGATTGACGGCCTTGCGCATCTTGTCCTGGAACTCGGTACGCAAAGTCACCTCTTGTTGCTCGCCGGCTTCAACCTCTTCGATCAGGCCGCGCCAGTACAGTGCGTAGGCGGCCACGCAGATCGCCAGAAACAGCGCCAGCAACAAAGCGGTTTTGGGCAAGGCCGGCCACAGCCCGGCGTGCCTGCCCTGCAAGCCTTCGAACTGCGCCCGGATCTCGGTCATATCAATCATCTCTTTATCCCCGGTCCGTTAGCGTGCGGCCAGCTGGGCGCTGGTCCGACGCTTGTTAGTGGCGTTCTTGTCCGCCTCGGCAGACTGGGCCGAGGGCAACTTGAGCAGCGCATTGAGCGAGAACTCAAACAATCGACGTTCTTCGCCCGGGTTGCGGCTCTGCCCTTTCACTTGAATCGCCTTGATTTCGATCAGCTCAGGCCGCTCCAGCCACGGTGAAGACACCGACAGACTGCGCAAAAAGTCGGCAATCCGCTCGTTGGTCTGCGCCCGTCCGGTCACGCTGACCTGTTTGCCGGTCTGCTTGATGGCCTGCAGATAAACGCCTTCAGGCACATGCCTGACCAGCTCATCGAACAGATGAACCGGAATCGTGCGATCGCTCTGCAGACTTTCAACCGCCTCCTGGCGGGCCTTGAGCGACTGGATCTCTTTTTCCAGATTGGCAATTTCGGCAATCTGTTTGTCCAGCTCGGCGGTCTTGCTTTTGATGTAGTTGTTTCGCGCGGTCTGGGCGTCGATCTGTGAGTTGATGCCAAAGCCGACGGCCAGCGCGACAGCAGCGCCTGCCGCGCCCACCATCCCGGCCAGACCCACGAAATCCTTTTTGCGCTTTTCACGCCGCATCTCTCGGTGCGGCAATAGATTGATACGAATCACGACTCAAACCTCCGCATGGCCAGGCCTGTTGCCACCATTAATGAGGGAGCGTCGACCCGCAGCTGCTTCTCCCGGATTGCATCGGCCACTTCCATGCCTTGAAACGGCGCGATCAAATCGGTAGGCACCTGAGTCCGGTCGCCGACAACTTCGACAAACCCGGGAATGACTGCAGAGCCACCGGCGAGGAAAATCTGATCCACACGGGAATACGGTGTGGAGGTAAAGAAGAACTGCAGCGCGCGGCTGATGTCGGTAGCACCTTGCTCAAGGAAGGGCTGCAGCAGATCTTCCTGGAAGGTGTCAGGCAGATCGCCGGTGCGCTTCTTGACCTCAGCCTCTTCGAACGTGATGCCGTACATGCGCACAATGTCCTGCGTGAGCTGATTGCCGCCAAGCGACTGCTCACGCTCGAAGATCGTCTGCCCGTTCAACACGATCGTCACGGTGGTCGCATTCTGGCCAACCACCACAACCGCGATGATCTGACCCTGGCCGCCGTTGGGCATGAACGAGGTGACATGATCGACCGTCGCTCGCACCGCATAAGGCTCAACGTCGACGATCATCGGTTTGACGCCAGCCATCTCGGCGATCGCCACCCGGTCTTCGACCTTCTCTTTGCGCGACGCCGCCAGCAGCACGTCAACCTCATCCGGCGAATTCTCGTTGGGGCCGAGAATCTGAAAATCCAGATTCACTTCCTCGATCGGGAAAGGGATGTACTGACTGGCCTCGCTTTCAACCTGAACTTCGTAATCTTCTTCACGAAGATCGGCAGGAAGCGTGATGTTTTTCGTGATCACCGCAGCCGACGGCAAGGCCAAAGCAACGTTCTTTGCCTTGATGTTCGCTTTTCGCAACGCCTTTCGAAGCGCCTCGGATACGACCTCGGGCTTTTCAATGGCACCATCGACGATGGCGCCTTTTTCAATCGGCTCAATCGCGTAACGCTCAAGCCGCATGGTCATGCGGTCGCCTCGATTGAGTTCAACGAGCTTGACGCTCGATGAGCTGAGATCGATGCCGACCAACGGGGGCAATTTCTTGCCAAATATTCCGGATAAGGAGAGTGCCACTTGAACCTCGCACCAAAGAAGCCATCACGACGAAAGGGCATATGTCGCAGTTCGATAAGTCACGTTCATGCTATCGAGACGCCCAAATCACTGTAAAGATTTCTGTGGCCGCGAGCGCATGGCTGCCCGTCCGCCCGTCGTGTCGATCGGACCGCTCAGGGACCCGCCTGAATGAACGGTAGATATGACCCGTCAAACGGCTTCAGGCCGCTTCGCCGCAAGCGGAAATAAGTCCGAGCCGACGGATTGATTCAGGGCTAGTGCTACACCCTGTCAACAACGATCTCCCACAGCAGGTCAGCCTGTTTGTAGAATGGAGCGTTGCGTTAGCGTCGGCATCGATATGCAGTTGCCAGACGCCTCCGGTACCCTCTGACCATGCCAGCAAACCCCTTCTCCCGCGCCAACCGCCGCGCCGCCCGCCCGCCTCGCCCCAAAAGCCAGCGCGGCCTGTCCCTGCCCCGTGTTCTTGCATGGATCGTCGGTATTCCGGCTTTCTTCGCCGTTGCGGGCTGCCTGGGCGCAATCGTCGTGCTCCTGATGATCAACGACCGACTGCCCCCGATCGACTCCATGGTCGACTACCGGCCACGGCTGCCGCTCAAGATATATACCGTCGATAACGAGCTGATCGGCCAGTTCGGCGAGGAGCGACGCCAGTTCGTCAGCTTCGACCAGGCCCCGCAAACCATCAAGTACGCCATTCTGGCGGCCGAAGACGCACGCTTCTTCGAGCACGGCGGCGTCGATTTCATCGGCGTGGCGCGCGCGGCACTGGCCAACTTCACGGCCGGACGCACGGCGCAGGGCGGCAGCACCATCACGATGCAGCTGGCCAAAGAGTTCTACCTGAGCAGCGAGCGCACCTATTCGCGCAAGCTCACCGAGGTGTTGCTGGCGCTGCGCATCGAGAATACGCTCAGCAAAGAAGAGATCTTTGAGCTTTATCTGAATCAGATTTTTCTGGGCAAACGCTCCTACGGGTTTCAGGCCGCCGCCTCGACCTATTTCGACAAGACCTTGTCGGAGCTGAGCATCGCCGAGGCGGCCATGCTGGCGGGCTTGCCCAAAGCCCCGTCCCGCTATAACCCGCTGGTCAACCCGGAGCGCGCCAAGGCGCGCCAGCTCTACATCCTGCGCCGGATGCTCGAGAACGGCTTTATCGACCAGGCCACCCACGACGCCGCCGTCGAAGAAGAAATGGTTTACGCGCGGCCGCATTCGGCCACCACGGCCAACGCCCCCTATGTTTCTGAACTGGCCCGGCGCCTGGTCTACAAGATGTACGGCGACGACGCCTATTCGGCCGGCCTGAGCGTGCACACCACCATCCATTCACGCGACCAGGCAGCGGCCCGCACGGCAGTGCGCAACGGCGTACTCGACTATGACACGCGGTCGGGCTATGCCGGCCCCGAGGCGCGCATCGACTTGGCCGACGACCCGGCCACCGCGCGTGAACAGATCCTGCAGGCCATCAAAACGGCCGGCCCGCGGGCTTCGCTGCTGCCGGCGGTCGTTACCGATGTCCAATTCATTAAGGCTGCCCCCGCCAAGGGCAAGCGCAAAGCCACCAAAGCTTCCATTGTTGTCACCGTCGACACCGGCACTGAAAGCATCGAACTCACCGGCGCCGGACTGCGCCTGGCCGATCGCGTCTTTCAGCGCAAGGCTGATGCGGACAAGCGACCGAGCCGCGGCGCGGTGGTACGCATCGTTGAGCGCGACGGGCGCTGGAATCTGACCCAGATCCCCGAGGTACAGGCAGCCTTTGTAGCGGTCAACACCCATGACGGCTCGATCCGCGCGCTGGTCGGCGGGTTCGACTTCGAGCACAACAAGTTCAACCGCGTCACTCAGGCGTGGCGCCAGCCGGGTTCAAGCTTCAAGCCCTTCATCTTCTCGGCCGCGCTCACCAAAGGCATCACGACCTCGACAGTCATCAATGACGCCCCCATCTCGCTGATCGACGAAGACCCGAACGACGGACCGCAACTGTGGGAGCCGAAAAATTACGACGGACGCTTTGACGGCCCGATGACCCTGCGCACCGCGCTGGCGCTGTCGAAAAACCTGGTGTCGGTGCGGGTCATGCAGAAAATCGGCACCAAATACGCACGCGATTACGTGAGCCGCTTCGGGTTTAACCCGGCCCAGCAGCCCCCGGTGCTCACGCTTGGCCTCGGCGCCGGCCTGGTCACACCGCTGCAGTTGGTCAGTGGCATTTCGGTCTTTGCCAACGGCGGCTACCAGGTTGAGCCCTATCTGGTCTCACACATTACCGACGCCAAAGGCAATATCGTGGCCCAGGCCCGGCCGCATACCTCCGGCGATGAAGCCAACCGGGTCATTGACGCGCGCAATGCCTACATCATCGATTCAATGATGCGCGAAGTCGTGCGCAGCGGCACCGGCCGCCGCGCCCAGGCCCTCAAACGCCCCGACATCGCCGGCAAGACCGGCACCACCAACGACAGCTATGACGCCTGGTTTGTCGGCTATCAGCCAACCATCGCCGCCACCGCCTGGGTTGGCTTCGATCTGCCCCGCAAGCTGGGCAATCGTGAAACCGGCGGCGGGCTGGCCTTGCCGATATGGCTTGAATACATGCAAACCGCCCTCAAAGATGTCCCCGTCGCGCAGTTGCAGCCGCCTCCCGGCCTGGTCCAGGTCAAGGGCGACCTCTACCTGTCCGAAACTACACCCGATGTTGGCATTCGCAGTCTGGGCATGACCGAAGGCGGCATTGCAACCGGGGTGCAAGGCCAGGGCGACGGCGAAAAACTGCGCAACCAGATTTTCTGAGTCGGCTGCACGGAGAGGGGCGCCGCTACGGGTTCAGCGGCCGGCCCCTCACTCGACTTTCAGAATCACCTGCTGGCCACTTTGCGCGCTGGCACAGCGCGACAGGGTTTGCGAAAGAAACTCGTCGCTGCGCGTGTCGGCCCAGCGACCGGCTTCATCCTGACGATAGTGATGCGCGCCCGAGGGCGCCGCCAGCCAGATTTCGCGCATTGGCACCTGACCATTGACGACGATTTTCGAGCCATTGTCGAATTCAATCTCGAGCACATGGCCGCTGCGCTGAAAGTCGACATCCAACTCGCTCTCGTCCAGCGCGTCTTCGATGCTGGCCAGTAATTGCTCGCACTGGGTAATAAACTGCTGTTCGCTCATGAGCCGACTCGGTAAAGGACAGACGGGACAGAGGCAGCACCTGCAAAACAGGCGCGCCACCTGTAAAACGACGCCAACCTGATAAAGTGGCGCCCTATGAAAACCAGACACCTCATTGTACTGACCGTGCTGCTGAGCGCGGTATTGACCGCGGGCTGCGGCCAGCGCGGCCCACTCTATCTGCCCTCGGCCGACAAGCCTGAACCTCGTCAGCTGGAACCCCTCAAGCCCAAAAGCAAGTCGGAGCTGCCTTCATGACGACCGCAACCACCCCCATGCCAACGTTCAACTATCGCGACGGGCAGCTTTTTGTGGAAGAGGTGCCGCTGGCCACGCTGGCCCAGACCTACGGTACGCCGCTCTACGTGTACTCGCGCAAAGCACTGGTTGATGCGTATCGCGCGTTTGCCGACGCCGCCCCGGGCCGGCATCTGTCGGTTTGCTACGCCATCAAGGCCAACTCGAACCTGGCGGTGCTCGACTGCCTGGCCCGCGAGGGAGCCGGCTTCGATATCGTCTCCTCGGGCGAGTTGCAGCGGGTGCTGGCGGCCGGCGGCAAGGCCGCCGATATCGTGTTCAGCGGCGTGGGCAAAACCAGTCACGAGCTGCGCGAGGCGCTGCTGACCGGGGTGCGCTGCTTCAATGTCGAGTCCGAAGCCGAGCTGCGGCGCCTGAGCGAAATCGCCTCGGGCCTGGGCCTGGTGGCGCCGGTGTCGCTGCGCGTCAACCCCGATGTCGACGCCGGCACGCACCCGTACATCTCGACCGGTTTGCGCGAAAACAAGTTCGGCATCGCCCACGAACGGGCGCTGGCCACCTATCGGCTGGCGGCCGAACTGCCGGGCCTCAATCCGGTTGGCATCGACTGCCACATTGGCTCGCAGATCACCGAAATTGCGCCGTTTCTGGCCGCCCTGGACCGCCTCCTCGACTTGTTCCGATCCCTGCGCGAGGCCGGCATCGCCCTCAGCCACATCGATCTGGGCGGTGGGCTTGGCATCAACTATGAGGCCAGCGAGACGCCGCCGGCGCGTGACGCGTTCATTCAGGCAATCTTTGCGCGGCTCGACGAGCAGCTCGGGCCGCTGGCGCAAGAGGTCGAACTGTTGTTTGAATTCGGCCGCTCGATTGCCGGACCGGCTGGCGTTCTGCTGACCCGGGTCGAGTATCTGAAGCCGACCGAGGTTCGCCAGTTCGCCATCATTGACGCCGCCATGAATGATCTGATCCGGCCCACGCTGTATCAGGCAGTCCATCCGGTGCTGCCTCTGCGTCCCAACCCCGAGGCCACTGCTCAGAACTGGGATCTGGTCGGGCCTGTTTGCGAAACCGGCGACTGGCTGGCCAAGAACTGTGAGCTCGCCCTGAGCGCCGGTGATGTGCTGGCCATTGGCCATGCCGGCGCCTACGGCATGGTGATGAGCTCCAACTACAACACGCGCCCCCGGGCCGCCGAAGTCATGGTCGACGGCGCCAGTATCCATCTGGTGCGCGAGCGCGAAAGTTTCGAGCACCTCATTGCCGGCGAGCACCTGCTGCCTCGCTAGCCGGATCAGGTCACCCGGCCGTCGGCCGCCACGGCTACCGGCCGGTGCGGGCCGGCGCGGCGTGACTCGCCGCATCGGCCGCTGACGCGCCAGCGCCGCGCTTGCGCGCAGCACTGGCGCGTTGCGCCTGCAGCCGCCAGACCAGACGCAGCCCCAGCAGCGCAGCAATAATGAGCCCGTAAATCGTCGGCTCAAAGAAATCGAGCTTGCCTGAGCGTACCCACCAGAAGTGCAGCAAGCCGATCAGCACCAGCGGATAGATCAGGCGATGCAACTTCTGCCAGCGCCGCCCCAGCCGGCGCATTGACCAGGCGTTGGAGGTCAGCGCCAGCGGCACCATCAGCAAGAAGCAGACAAAGCCGGCAGTAATGAACGGCCGTTTGATCACATCGCGAAGCATCTCGGCGACATCGAACCACTGATCGAACCAGACATAAGTGGTCAGATGCACGCTTGCGTAAAAAAAGGCAAACAAGCCGAGCATGCGCCGCAGTCTGAGCAGCCAGCTCAGTCCGGCCAGCCGGCGCAAGGGCGTCACCGCCAGCGTGATGCACAAGAACACCAGCGTCCAGATGCCGGTGGAGCGGATGACGAATTCAATCGGATTGGCCGACAAGCCATCGTGGTAGCCAAGCCAGAACAAACGCGCAAGCGGCAGCAGACAGAGCCCGAAAACCAGACCACGGACCATCCAGAACAGTCCTTTGAAGCGGCGCTGCACCTGGCGGGCACCAGCACCGGCTACATGCGACGACATCTGCATTACACGCGCCTCAAAACTCGCGCTTCAGGTCCATGCCGCTGTACAGCGAACCCACCTGATCGGCATAACCATTGAACATCAGCGTTTTGCGCTTGGCCTGAAAAAAGCCGTCTTCACCAATACGACGCTCCGAGCGTTGCGACCAGCGGGGATGATCGACCTGCGGATTGACATTGGAGTAAAACCCGTACTCATTGGGTGCCGCCACGTTCCAGCTCGTGCGCGGCTGATGTTGCTTGAAGCGAATCGCCACAATCGACTTGCCGCTCTTGAAACCGTATTTCCAGGGCACGATCAGCCGCAACGGGGCCCCGTTCTGATTCGGCAGCACATGTCCGTACACACCAAAGGCGAGCAAGGTCAGCGGATGATTCGCCTCATCAAGACGCAGACCTTCCAGATACGGCCACTTGATGACCGGATACGCCAGCCCCGGCATCTGCTTGGGATCGTCCAGCGTGACGAACTCGACATAGCGGGCATTGCCCTGGGGTTCAACCGCCTTGATCAACGCCGACAGGGAATAGCCCACCCACGGAATCACCATCGACCAGCCCTCGACGCAGCGCAGCCGGTAGATGCGCTCTTCCATCGGCGCGAGCTTGAGCAGATCTTCGATATCGAAGGTACGGGGCTTGTTGACCGCGCCCTCCACCCGCACCGTCCAAGGGCGGGTTTGCAGCGCCCCCGCATATTCGGCCGGGTCGCTCTTCTCGGTCCCGAACTCGTAGAAGTTGTTGTAACCGGTAACGTCTTTGTAGTCGGTCAGCTTTTCGGCGGTGGACAACTCGCTGGCGCTCCCGGCCAGTGGCGTGCCACTTCCTTCACTGGCGGCCCAGGCCAGCGGCGGCGTCGCCAGACCGGCAAGCGCAGCGCCGGCGCCAAGCACAATTTCACGGCGGCGGCGATAGACCGACTGCGGGGTTACTTCGGCTTCGGTGACATCCAGTGGCGCAATGGACTTGATCAGCATGAGATTTTCCGGTGGGTACAGGCTGGCATGCCTGGACCATGCAATTCTGGTCGGCCCGGGCTTGAGGTGCTTACATTCTGAGGCCAAGACCCCACCCTTGCCGCGCCGCTTGTCGGTACGCACAACACCCGGCCGCCCCTGCGCCTTGCCAAAACGCCGTTGCCGGCCAGAAACCCCGACCGCGGCGGCGCGCTTTTGCGCAAGCGACGCCGGAACGCAAAACGGGCGCCATGAGGCGCCCGTTGGCCAGCCAGATTGCGGCTGCTAGCTCAAGCTTTGGTGATCGATACGGACCGACCCCAACGGCTCAAGCGAATCAGCGTACACCAGCCGCGTACTCGGCCAGCGCTTTGATTTCACCATCAGAAAGGCGCGCAGCAATAGCGGTCATTGGCACGCTGTTGGAGCGCTCACCCTGACGGAACGCGGTCAGTTGCGCCGCGGTGTATTCAGCATGCTGACCAGCCAGCGCCGGGAACTCGGCCGGCATACCCAGTCCGGACGGGCCATGGCAGCCAGCGCACGACGGCACGCCTTTGGCTGGAATACCGCCACGCCAGATCGCCTGCCCTTGCTCGGCCAGGTCTTTGTTGCCGGCCACGGCCGGCTTGAGGGTCTGCTGGTTGTACCAGGCCGCCAGATTGCGAATATCGGCCTCGGACAGCGTCGCGGCAAAGCCCGCCATGATGGCGTTGTTACGCTTGGCCGGTGCGCCATCGACCGGCTTGAACTCATGCAATTGCTTGGCCAGATACTCGGGATGCTGGCCGGCAAGGTTCGGGTTGACCGGCAACGCGCTGTTGCCATCGGCGCCGTGGCAGGCGGCACACACCTGCTCGGCAATTTTGCTGCCGGCCTGCGCATCGACCTTGACAGGCTCTTTCGGTGCGGCGTCGGCGGCCTGCGCGGCCAGAGGCAACGCCAGGGTCAGTGACACCAGCAGACCGCGGACCAGCCCGGCGCGTGTCACTCGATCGGTTGCGGTGGGACGGGAGGCTAGTTTCAAGGCAACGCTACGCATAGATTTCATCATCGATTGAACTCGAGGGTTTCGCTTCAGGCGGTCTGGCTTGAGCCGGACTGCCTGCCGCACGAATTGTTTCCGCCCTGCTTGCCGCGCCTCGGAAGGCCGCGACTCAAGGCCACGCCGGCCGGTTCGAGCGCTGGTGCAAAGCCCAACACAGATGCGGCTGGCATCGTTCATTCTGACCCCAGGACTGACACCAGCCATAGGGCAAGCCGTAAATTGTACAATGAGGGTCCGAAAGTTAAGGGTCTCCCCGTGGGTAATGGCACAAATAGCGACCCAAAAGCCGACTCTGGTCGCGGCGCACCGAGCAGTTCCAACGCTGGTAGCCACGCCGAAGCCGCGTCCGGCCGTCCGCACAGCCGGCTGGTCAGCGCCCGGTTTTACACCACGGTCGCCAAGCTCAACCAGTGTCCGCACCTCGATTTACCTGAGGTAGCGTTCGCCGGTCGCTCCAATGCCGGCAAATCGTCGGCCATCAACAAACTCTGTCAGCGCAACCGCCTGGCCTTCTCGAGCAAGACGCCGGGGCGCACGCAGGCGCTCAACTATTTTGCGGTCGGCCCCGAGGATCAACCCACCGGCTTTCTGGTCGACACGCCGGGTTACGGTTATGCGGCCGTGCCCGAGGCCGTCAAAAAGCAGTGGCAACCGCTGGCCGGCAATTTCCTGCGCATCCGCGCGCCGTTGGTTGGCATGGTGCTGATGGTCGATTGTCGGCGCGAGCTCACCGACAAAGACCTCGATCTGCTCGATTGGGTGCCCGAGCACGTGCAGCGACTCATCCTGATCACCAAGGCCGACAAGCTGGGCAAAAACACCGCCAAACAGACCCTGGCCAAGGTCACCCAGCAATATCAAACCGCTTATCCGGATCTGCCGGCGAAGTTCATGCTCTTTTCTGCCTCCAAGGGTCAAGGCATCGAACCGGCTCGAAAGCTTATCGAAAGCTGGCTGACGCCGCCTGATCCGTGGCAGCAGGCCGCCAGCGCAACACCAGCGGCTGACTCGGCAACGGACTGACAGCCCCCCTCCTGTTGCCGACACCCCATGACATCCAAGAGGTAACGTATGAGTTCTGATGGCAAACCCTATTCGAATCCGCGGGCCAATCGACCGCGTCGATTGCGCCGCGACGACGCCACCCGCCGGCTCGTCCGCGAAACCCGGCTCAGCGCCGATGATCTGATCTATCCGGTGTTCGTGCAGGAAGGCCAGAATCAACGCCATGCCGTGCCCTCGATGCCCGGCGTCGAACGCCTCAGTATCGATCTGCTGCTGCCGGTGGCCGAACGCTGCCTGTCGCTCGGCGTGCCGGTGATGGCTTTGTTCCCGGTCATTGATGCGGCGCTGAAAACGCCCGATGGGCGCGAGGCCTGCAATCCGGACGGCCTGATCCCCAATGCGGTTGCCGCACTCAAGCAGCGCTTTCCCGAATTGGCGATTCTCACGGATGTCGCGCTCGACCCCTACACGAGCCACGGCCAGGATGGCGTGATCGACGACGATGGCTATGTAATCAACGACGAAACCGTCGAGATCCTGACCGAACAAGCAATCACCCAGGCCCACGCCGGCGTCGACATCGTCGCCCCCAGCGACATGATGGACGGGCGGATCGGCGCGATTCGCGAAAGCCTCGAACTGCACGGCCATATTCACACCCGCATCATGGCCTACTCGGCGAAGTACGCGTCGGGGTTCTACGGCCCGTTCCGCGATGCCGTTGGCTCGGCCAGCAATCTGGGCAAAAGCAGCAAGGCGACCTACCAGATGGATGCCGCCAACAGTCACGAAGCCTTGCGCGAGGTTGAGCTTGACCTGCTCGAAGGCGCCGACATGGTGATGGTCAAACCCGGCATGCCTTACCTGGATATCGTGCACCGGGTGAAAGACCGATTTGAATGCCCGACTTTTGTCTACCAGGTCAGCGGCGAGTATGCGATGCTCAAAGCTGCCGCCGCCAATGGCTGGCTCGACGAAAAGACGGTAGTGCTCGAATCACTCCTCTGTATGCGCCGGGCCGGCGCCGATGGCGTGCTCACCTACTTCGCGCTCGACGTGGCGCAATGGCTCAAGCAGAACTGACCGCAATTACCAACCGAGGAGAAGCATATGGCCAACGAGGGCTACCACGAACCGATCAATGAACTGACCGACGAAACTCGCGACATGCACCGGGCCATCACCTCCCTGATGGAAGAGCTGGAAGCGGTCGACTGGTACAACCAGCGCGTTGACGCCTGCAAGGATGAAGAGCTCAAGGCAATCCTGGCGCACAACCGCGATGAAGAAAAGGAACATGCCGCCATGGTGATGGAATGGATTCGCCGCCATGACCCGGTCATGGACGCCGAGCTGAAAGACTATTTGTTCACCACCAAGTCGCTCAAGCACGATTGAGCCTGCGGCCATGACTTGCAGCGCCCCGCTTCGGCGGGGCGTTTTTGTTTCAGCCACCCGCGAAGCTGACCACGCTTCAGCGCCGATCAGGGCAGTGGCACCTGCAGCGCAAACCGGAACAGCGCGTAAAAGCCCAGCAGGATCACAACACTGCACACCCCATATAACGCGGCCAGCCGCGGCTGCCAGCGCTCATGCATGGCCGCCAGCAACGCACCGACGAAAGCCACCGCCACTGCCGGCAGAAACGACACCCACGGCATCAGCAACACGGCCAGCACCATTGCGCCGACCAGCACCAGACGCCGCCACCACAGGCCCGTACCAAAACCCGGCGCATCGTCGCCGCGCAGCAGCGCTACGAACACCACCAGCGTCGAGGTCACGATCAGCATGATCGCCGCGGCACGCGGGAAGACCACCGAATCGATGTCGGTATAACCTGCGGTATCAAACAAGGTCACCACCCCCACCGCGATCAGGATCAGCGCAATGATCACGGTACCGGTAACGCCGCCGGCGCGGCCTGCCGCCTCATTCATGCACGGTCACCTTCGTCGTGTTTCTGGCGCTGCGCCGGCTCATGAACAACGGCCCCAGCAGCGACAGCAACGTGAACGCAATAATGGCCAGCGAGATAGGCCGCCCGAAGAACATGCCGAACAAATCCTCGGTCGCCGCACCGATGGTCCAGGCCTGCACAAACCCCTGCTCGGCGATCGGGCCCAGAATCAGCCCCAGCACAACAGGCGACGCGGCAAAACCAAAGCGCGACAACGCCCAGGCCAGCGCGCCAAGAATGATCATCAGCAGCACATCAGAAATGCTGTTGCGAATGGCAAAGGTGCCAATCATGGTCATGAAGGCGACGGTGGGTACCAGCATGGCTTTGGGCACATTGACGATGGTTTTGTACGCATAGCGGCCGATCAGCAAACCGGCTGGCAACATCAGCACAGTAGCAATCAACAGACCGTAAATGAAGGTATAGACGATTGACCCGCCTTGCTCGAACAAGGCCGGTCCGGTCCGCACGCCCTGCACCAGCAACGCGCCGAGAATCACGGCATCGGGCGGCGTACCAGGAATACCAAGCACCAGTGTTGGAATGAAACCGCCGCCAACTGTCGCGTTATTCGCCGATTCGGTAGCCATCACCCCGTCAGGCTCGCCCTGCCCGAAATGTTGATCGGGGCGGGCATTGCGCTTGGCCTCCGAGTAGGCCACCAACCCGGCCACCGAACCGCCGGCGCCAGGAAGAATGCCAATTACCGTGCCGATCACCGATGATCGCAACAGATTGAATCTGGAGCCCCAGGCCATGCGTGCTCCGTCTCGAAAGCGTACCGCCGAGACGCCTTGATCGATCTGCAGGTGCCGGGTTGGCGTCGCCACCATATCGATCAGCACCGGTATGCAATACAAACCAATCAGCGCACCAACCACCTCGATGCCGCCGATCAGGGTCAGACTGCCGAAAGTGAGCCGTACATCGGACGATACCTCGGCAATGCCGACGCAAGACAGCAGCAAACCGAGCGCCCCGCCGGCCAGCCCCTTGAGCAGATTGCCGCTGGACAATGCCGCAATCAGCGACAGACCAAACACCGACAACCAGAAATACTCGACC
>CAXBNM010000021.1:0-23886 GCA_963976885.1 uncultured Burkholderiaceae bacterium | reverse complement strand
AGGTAACCGTTTTTCTCCCTATGATCCAAATGCTCAAACACATCCGGCGATACTTTATAGGCCATACCAGTACAAACTTCACCCGGCGTTTCAATTAAGGTGAGCACTCTACCCGGAGCTTCCGGCGTACCACGATGGTCATGCGAGCCTTGCCAGAAGCGGCGCGACCAGCCCATTGCCCGGGCAGGCACTTCAGCGAGCCGGTCAAAGTCGGGCCGCCAGATCAGCGACCCGTAGGCGAACAGCCAGACCGGCTCAGTCTGCGCTTCAACCATTGTTGGGCTCGGCCTGCAGATCGGCCGGCGTTTGCGCCACGGCCTCCCAGGTGCTTTCGCTGAGCTGGAATTCAAAGCCGTCGGCTTTGGCGGCCAAAGCCCTGGCTTGCTCGCGTCCCTCGTCGCTGGCCGCCTCGGTCGTGTTCACACGCAGCCGCACCCAGCGCTGGGCGGTGTCGTCGGTCGCCTCTGTGGCCGCGTCTGCATTCGCACCAGCCGTCACGTTGGCAAGGCGCTCCAGCGTCACCTGCACGCCGGCGCGGCTTTCATACTGCAGGCTGCCCTCGACGCTGCGATCGGCGCCGGCCTTGCGGACATCATCGAAGCGCAAATTATTGACCACCGCGCCAAGCGCCAACACCTTCTTCGCATCGATTTTCGCGTTCGGCGCAGGGTTTGTCGCTTGCAGCGGCTCACCGGCTTTGGCGCTGTTCAGTTGCAATGCTTCGTTGGCGCCGGACACACGCAAACCGGCCACATCATCGCTGTTCCAGTCGAGCAACTGGGTTTCGAACAAATCACTGCGATCAGCCGGCAACGGCACCGAGCCGCGCAACAACCAGGTTTGCTGCTGGCCGGGCTGGCGGGCAAAGATGCCACCGCTCATACCGCCTACGGTGAGATCGCGCTCGCCAACCACCAGCTCGGCCAGCACCTGATCATTGGCACGCAGGCTGATCAGACGCCCGGCGCCGGTATCGGGCGACGGGTCGGCCAGCTCCAGATCGGCATAGCGTTCGGGGTCGCTGGTTTTGGCCTCTTCATAGGTGAGGGTCGAGAGCCCGGCGATGGCCGAGCGAATCGGGTCGAGTTTGACCGGGAAGCCCGACGCATCAAGATAACGCTCACCGTCGCGGCGAATCTCGGTCTGCCAGTCCCCGGCATCGAACTTGAAGGTGGTGAGTTGATTGGCTTGCTCGGCCAGGCCAGGGAACAAGGCCTCGCCGCGCTTGTCGGTCGTTGCCGACCCGGGTTGCGTCCAGGAACTGGCCGCCGCGACGGCCACAGCGGCTGCCGTCACAACAAGCAGGCCGGTCAGGGTTTTCGGTTGCATTGATTGATTCTCCAGCAAAAGGCAGCGCAGGACTGATCAGGCATCTGAACGTTTGGTCGGCACCGACTGACGCGGGCGCCGCAAGGCAAAGGCCAGCGCCAGTGCCGCGAACAAGGCCGGCAACACGCCCACATCGAGTGCCTTGATGGTGGACTTGAGGCTGTCTACATCGCGATGCATGTTGTATTGCACGTCACGCAGTTGCGCCCGGGTGGCCAGCATGTCGCTTCGGAATTTCTCGATCTCGCGCACGCTGTCGCCCGACAACAGATCGGCCCCTTCACCGCCTTGCTGACTCAGTTCGCGCAGCCGCGACTCAGCCTTTTGCAGCCGCTCGGTGAGCGCTTGTTCGGTGGCCAGAAACTCCGACTGTGCCTGCTGCTCGATGGCCACGATTTTCTCGAACGGGCGCCACGACACCCCGCGCCCACGCAGATCGGACAGACCCGCGCCGCCAATCATCTGCTCCACCATGTTGAGCGCAAAGTCACCGTTGTTGCCAAAGGCGGTGCTGATGGTCTGACCGAGCAAACGACGCTGTTGAATCCAGTTGCGATCCATCAACATATCGGCATCACCCACCACCACCAGATTCAGCGGTGCCGATGATGTTTTGAGTTGCTCGCCGGCATGAGCCGAACCTTCGGGTTTGCCGTCGGGGAAGGCCGTTGGAATCTCGCCCTTGATCCGCGCCGCCAGCACTGGCCGCGTCCCGGTTGGCTTGATGCCGGCTTGCAGAATGCGCGGATCACCACCCGGATCACCGGCGGCGGCGGCGTTGACGGTGCCGGCCTGCGCCGAGGCGGTAATCAGCGGCACCAACTCGGTGGTGTCACGGGTACTGGTAAATGAACCGGCGGTGGTGAGGAACAGGCTGTTCAGCTCGGCCAGCGCCGGGTTGTCGGTGGCAAACGCGCTTTCACGCAGGCCCAGCCACTGCACCGCCGACACCTCAACCGGTCGGCCAATGCCCGAGGGGCGCTGGCTCTTGAGCGCATTGACCGGGTCGCCAATGGCTTTATCGGCATCAAACCCGATGCCCCATGCCGACAACAATGGCTCGGCCGTCGAACTCGGATTGGCAGGCGGCATGCCGGGCCGCATGCCCGGCTGGTTCTCGGCGTACGGATCCACAAAGATGAAGGTGGCGCCGCCGCCCAATGTCCACTGATCGACCGTATAGAGCAGGCGCTCACTGAGCCGCTGCGGATGCACCATCAACACCAGACCGGTGTTCTCGGGCAGAGCGTCGGCATCGCCGGTGAGCAGTTGCACATCGAAGAACTGACGCAACTGCACCAGCACTTGTTGCGCCGGCGTCTGCGCCATCGGATTGCCCATCAGCCCGATGCCATCGACAAGGGCCAGCACGGGCTTGCCACGCTGGCCGAGTTCGGCGATCAGCCGGGTCAGATCGTATTCAAGAAAAGGTTCCCGATCAGGGCTGAACATCGGCAACGTGGCCTTGCCGTTCGTCGAGTTGGTGCCGGCCAGACCGAAGAAAACCGATTGATCGCCACCCGTGGGAATCGGGTTGACGCCCAGACCGACGGCGCGGTCTTCGGCATCGGAGAAGGGCTGCGGATCGATGACTTCGACCTTGATCTTGCCGCCCGCATTACGCTCGTAGGCGGCCAGCATTTCACGCACCCGGTTGGCATAGTTGGCCAGCAGCGGTGCCGACTCAACCAGATTGGACGACATGAACAAACGCAGATGCACCGGTTCGTCCAGACGGCCGAGCAACTTCTGCGTGCCTTCGGACAGCGTGAACAGCTTTTGTTCGGTGAGATCAGCCCGCACCGAACCGAACCAGTTGCCCACCGCCACATTGACGGCGACAAACAGAATCAGCGCCAGCACTGTGCCGATCAACAAGCGACGGCCGCTGGACATTTTCGCAAACAAACTCATGCCTTTTGCTCCCTTGCTACGTTCACGATGCGCTTCATTTGCCACGCTTCCATTCCAGCGCCTGCGCGTTGAGCCACAGACACAACACGATCAGCGACGCGAAGAAGAAGACCGTACCGACCTCAAGCACCCCACGGGTCAGCCGTCCGAAATGATTGATGAACGACATTGACGACAACCATTGCAAGGCCGCGTCAGGCATCCAGCCCTGCAAGGATGCCAGCACCAGATCGCTGCCAAGCATCACCAGTACAAAGCTGACGATTGCCGCCACGATGAAGGCAATGACCTGGTTGCGGGTAAACACCGACACCAGCGCAGCCACCGCCAGAAACGCGCCGGCCATCAGCCAGCTGCCCAGATAACTGGCGATGATGACGCCGTTATCTGGCTCGCCCAGATAGTTGACGGTGATCCAGAGCGGAAAGGTCAACGCCAGCGCAATGGCCGCGAAGGCCCAGGCCGCCAGAAATTTACCAAGCACCAACGAGGTTGTGCTCACCGGCAAAGTCATCAGCAGCTCGATCGTGCCCGAGCGACGCTCCTCGGCCCACAAGCGCATGCCGATGGCCGGCATCAGAATCAGGAACAGCCACGGGTGCCAGGTAAAGAACGTTGTCAGGTCGGCCTGACCGCGCTCAAAAAAACCACCCAGAAAGAAAGTCATGCCTGCTGACAAGGCCAGAAACACCAGCAGGAAAATCGCCGCCACGGGCGTGGAGAAATAACTGGCCAGCTCGCGCGCGAACACGACCTGGGTACTTCGAATCGCCGACATCTTCAACGGTCTCCGATCAGTTTGGGGAACAACTTGGACAGGACTCGCGGTGACAGCCGAGCACCGCTATTGATCGCGGGTGATGGTTCGGAACACATCTTCGAGACTGCTCCGGTAGGCGCTTATTTCAAGCACCGACACCTGCTTGCCGGCCAACACCTGCAACACATGCTCGGGGACAAATGCGTCGTCGGACGAGGAGATCATCAGCCGCGCCTGGGCGCCGCGTTGTTCGAGCACTTGCACCTGATGCGCAGGCGCTGCGGCTTCGAGCGCATCGCGCGCAATCTGCAGGCCAACGGCCGCCACCACCACCTGCACCTGACGCATCGTGCCATCGGGCTGCATCAGTTGCTCTGGCGTTTTATCGGCTACCACCCGACCACGCGCAATGATGATGGCGCGCGTACAGATGGCTTCGACTTCTTCGAGGATATGGGTCGAGATGATGATGGCCTTCTGGGCCGCGATCTGTCGAATCAACAGACGCATCTCATGCTTTTGATTCGGGTCGAGACCGTCGGTTGGTTCGTCGAGAATCAACACGTCGGGGTCGTGCACCAGTGCTTGCGCAATGCCGACCCGGCGCGAAAACCCCTTGGACAGATTTTCAATGCGGCGGTTCCAGACGTCTTGCAAGCCCACGCGCTCGACCATCTCGGCCAGTCGTTCGCGCAGCATTGCGCGTGACAAGCCACGCATGCGGCCAATGAAGTTCAGATACTCGGCCACTGACATATCGCCATAGGCTGGCGCCCCTTCGGGCAAGTAGCCCAGTTGCTGCTTGGCCTTGACCGGATCCTGCGCCACATCGAAACCATTGATGTGCGCCTGCCCGGCATCGGCGGGCAGAAACCCGGTGAGCATCTTCATGGTGGTTGATTTGCCGGCCCCGTTGGGGCCGAGGAATCCGGCTACCTCACCGCGGCTTACGTCGAACGACACATTGTCGACCGCCGTGAAGTCCCCGAAATGTTTAGACAGACCTTTGGCCTGAACCAATGTCATGAGCTGAACCCTGTTGTTAGCGACTATTCATGCGGTGCGTCGTTGATGAGCCCGCTACCGGACTGACCCGCTGTTGAGTCATGCCACCCGCCACCTGAACAAACAGGGCTGGCGAGCCTGTGCCTAACGGTGCCAGCTGGCGATGCGATGACCTGGATCAACAGGCTTATCAAGCCCGGACACCACGGTTTCAACTGGCTTGCATGCTGCAAGCCGGTTCCGCACCGGTCGGAGTCGTGATGCTATTACAAAAATTCGCGGGTTTGCGCGAATGGCTGAGCGAACGAACACGCTTAAGGCGCCGCAAGGCCGTGTCTGTTGGGTTGACGCTACCACCGGGCGCAGCACCCGCAGCCCCTGCTCGCCCGCGCCAGCACGGCCCCGGCGGCCAACCTCATCACCGGCGACCGGTCAGCCCGGCGCGCCGGCGAGTCGCTCACCAGCGTGAAGACACAGCCCGAATTGTTTGAACCTTTGTCAGATCAGCCTTCACCCATGAGCAACGGGTCCTCAGCACAACCGCTTCGGTTGACCGCCACGCCCGCTTCAACCTGACCAGCAAGGGAGAATTCTCATGGCTTCATTTGATCGCTCGTTCGCCGCCGCCGTCCGTCAAACCTCACGTCTGGAAGCAGCCCTGGCCGAATGGCCGTTTGATGACGAGTCTGCCGACATGCCCGCCGATCTGGCCAATGCGCTGTGGTCGGACGCCAACCAGACCAGTCAGATGATTCAGCACGAAGAGCGCCTGCAGGGCTGGCTCAACTGAGCTGCACCGAGCATTCGTCCGCCCCACGAAAAAACGGCACCGCTGAAACGGTGCCGTTTTTGTTGGAGCCTTGGCTGCTCAGGCGTTGCCGGGCGACGGCTGCGCGTGCGGGGGCTGGTCGGTATCGGCGCCAGTGGCTTCACGGTGGCGCAGAAACTCTTCGAAATCGCGCCGGTCGGCGTCTTGCCGCTCGGCAGCCTTGAAGGCTTCAAAGGCTTTGACCAGCTCGTCGAGCTTGTGCTGCTCGGCCTTCAGGCGGGCCTGTTCCTGCTCGAGATAGGCGGCCAGCGCGCTGTTGCTGGGTCTGCGCCCCATGAAACCGCTCATTGAAGGCATTGCAGGTTTGCTGGGCAGATTGCCCTGCAGCAGTTTTTGCACGGGCGGGAAGGCCTTGATCTGTTCACCCCAAAGCGCCCAGACCAGCAGCGCGAGGCCTACCGGCCAGAACAGGACGAAGCCGACCACAATGGCGGCAATGAACGGGCCGGAAATGGAACTGCGCGAGCGCCGCGCGGCCGGGTCGTGAGTCAGGGGTTCGGTGGCTGGGCTGGATGAAGTCATGAAACCTCCTGGAAGTAAATGCTGAGGGGGCGCACGAAGATGCGACCCGATTACCTACTATGGGGTCGATCCGGGCTCTTTTCAAGCTTGGACCATTGGCACGCAGGGGCATTTACTAACGCTCCAGAGGCCGACGGGATGACCGCTCAGGCCCGCCAACGGCCAGATCGACTACTCTTGCAGGCTGCAGCGTGCTTGTCGACACGATAGCGACGAGCCCAAACCCCTGACATTCCCGGAGAACCCATGGCCGACATCGCCTTTCGCAGCGCCCGCGCACTCGCCCGCATGACCAGCACCGGCAAGATTGGCTGCGAAGAACTGCTCGAACATTATCTGACCCGCATGAAGCAGCACAACCCGGCGCTCAATGCGATCATCGCGACGCGAATTCCCCTCGCGCGCAAGAGCGCCCGCGAGGCCGATAATCAGCGCCGCAAGAAGGGCTTCAAGCCGGGGCCGCTGTTTGGCGTGCCAATGACCATCAAGGAGTCGTTTGATCTGGCCGGCCTGCCCAGCACCTGGGGGCATGAACGCCTCAAGTCGCGCAAGGCCCGGCATGACGCCCAGGTGGCGCAGCGACTGAGCGCCGCTGGCGCCATTTTCTTTGGCAAGACCAATGTGCCGGTCAATCTGGCGGACTGGCAGAGCTTCAACCCGGTTTACGGCACCACCAACAACCCCTGGAAGCTGTCGGCCACGCCGGGCGGCTCGTCGGGCGGCTCGGCAGCCGCGCTGGCCGCCGGCCTGACCGGACTTGAATACGGTAGCGACATCGGTGCCTCGATCCGCAATCCGGCCCATTACTGCGGGGTTTACGGGCACAAGCCCACCTACGGCATTGTGGCCCCGGTCGGTCACGCCTTTGATGGCAAGGTGTCGGTCAATGACATTTCGGTGATCGGCCCGCTGGCCCGCAGCGCCGACGATCTGCGCCTGGCGCTGGAGCTGACGGTCGGCCCCAATCCGATTGACGCGCCAGCCTGGCACTACAAACTGCCCCGGCCAACCTTCCGCAAGCCGGAGGAATTGCGCATTGCGGTGATGACGACAACCCCAACTGCCGACGTTGACGACGAAGTGCAGGCCCCGATTGCCGAGCTGGCCCGCGAATTTCGCGCCCTGGGCGCCAAGGTCAGCATGAAGGCCCGGCCCAAAATCGACTTCGCCCTGGCCCACAACACCTATATCGAATTGCTCCGGTTTGCCACCGCAGGGGCAACCTCGCCCGAGCAGCTCGCGCAGTTTCAAAAGGAAGCCAAGCGGGCCGGCCCGAATAAATCCGATTACCGCTCGCAACTGATTCGCGCCAACACCATGCTGCCCCGGCGCTACCTGGAGCTCAACGAGATCCGCCACCAGATGCGCATGGCCTGGGCCGCCTTCTTCGAGCAATGGGATGTGCTGCTCTGCCCGACCGCGGCCACCGCCGCCTTCGAGCAGAATCAGCAGGGCGAGCGCTATGAGCGCATGATTCCGGTCAACGGCAAGCCCCAGCCCAGCACCACCCAGATGTTCTGGGCCGGCCTCGGCGGCATGTGCTATCTGCCATCGACCGTCGCCCCGATTGCAATGACGGCCAGCGGTCTGCCCACCGGGGTGCAGATTGTCGGGCCACAACACGGTGATCTGAGCACGCTGGCGGTTGCGGCCATGATCGAGAAACACTGGTATCGGTTTACGCCGCCGCCAGGCTACTGACCGACCGTTCATCGTGTCGGATAGGCACCAATATCGGAAATAGGTGACTTGTCTCGCAGCCAGGGCACCGGTTGGTGCCCTATGATGCGGGTTGCAACCGGATATTTCGGCGGGCGGGCCTATTGCGAGGGGCCGGCCGCGCGGCTTGATGACAAGCCCCAACGCCCCAATCTGGTTATCAAACACCTTTGGCGTGCGACCGGCCCCAGCGTGGCAGCTCGCACCGAACCGACATTACCCGACTGATGGCAAAACCCGACTATTACTCCATCATGGGCGTGAGCCGCAACGCGAGCGCCGATGAGATCAAGAAAGCGTATCGCAAGCTGGCCCGCAAGCTGCATCCTGACGTAAGCAAGGAAAGCAACTCGGAAGACGAGTTCAAGATGCTCACCGAAGCTTATGAGGTGTTGCGCGACCCGGAAAAGCGTGCCCATTACGATCGCCTTGGCGACGACTGGCGCCGTGGCCATGAATTTGCCGGCCAGCCGAACTGGGGCAATGGCGCCGGCGCGGGCGCAACCGGTGGCTTCAGCGACTTCTTTGACAACTTGTTTGGCAAGCAGCAATCGGCTCGCCAGGCCCGCGGGGCTGGTGCCGGTTTTCGGGCGCCGCCGCGGGCGGCCCCTGCCGCGCGCAGCGATGCGACGATTGAAATTGCCATTGAAGACGCCTACCAGGGCGCCAACCGCACCATCAGCCTGAATTCGGTCGACCTGACCGGACGCGGCCCCAAGACCCGCACCCTCGACATCCGCATCCCCAAAGGCGTGAAAGCGGGTCAGAAGATTCGGCTTGCCGGTCAGGGCGACGGCGGCGGTGATCTGTATCTGGAAATCAAGTTTCGCCAGCACCCGCATTACCGGGCCGACGGCAAAGATGTTTATGTGACCTTGCCCGTGACGCCCTGGGAAGCAATGCTCGGGGCCACCGTCAAAGCGCCGACACCGGGTGGCGATGTCGATTTGACGATTCCCCCCAATTCGCAGTCGGGGCGCAAATTGCGTCTGCGCGGCCGTGGCATTCCGGCAGCCGAGCCGGGCGACCTGTATGCGGAATTGAAAGTTGTGCTGCCCGAGGCAACCAGCGAAGCCACCCGAGCCGCGTATCAGGCGCTGCAAAAAGCGGGCGACTTCAATCCGCGGCGGGCGATGCGTTAAGGCCGGCAGAACCATCAAGAGTCGGCGCAGCATGCAGCATCTCAATATGCGGGATGCCATCTTCCAGATACTGCGCCGAGCAGCCAGCAAACCCAAGCGAGCCGTAGAAATCGCCTAAATGCGCCTGCGCCGAGATGCGGATGGCGGCGCCAGGATAGGTTTGCAGGGTGTGCACTATGCCTTGTTGCATCAGCGCGCGCCCGAGTTGCTGGCCACGGCAATCAGGGCTCACGACGACTCTGCCGATCGACGGCTCGGCGTACTTGTCGCCCGGAAACACCACTCGCAAATAAGCCGCCAGCACGGCCGGCGCATTCGGCGTGGGCGCATCCTGCCACCCAAGCAGATGCCAGGCACGCTCATCAAGCCCGTCCACATCCTGATAAATGCATTGCTGCTCAACCACGAAAACCGCAGCACGCAGGCGTAACAGCGCGGTCAGGCTGTGCGGCTCAAGCGCCTCGAACGCCGACCATTGCCAGCGCACGGCGGCCGGATTCTGCCCTGCCAGTGAATCAGCCATGATCCCGGGACCGGCAATTGCCCGCATGCCTTGCAACACTCATTAACCACCCTCCTTGCATTTCGCAGATAACCTAGTTTGCATTGCAGCGTCGGATAATGCCAAAAACCTTCGACGCCAACCTCTCCCCCTCATCGACTCAGGTAACTCTTTCGCGCATGCCCCACACGCGTCCCCCTTCCCGTCTCAACTGGTTTTCCCGGCTTACGCAGTGGTTGCGCCAATGCTGGCGCCGACTGACCGGCACGACTGCGGGGCCGGACGCTGAGCAAGGCGAGCCGGCGACGCCTGCTGAATCGCCGGCAGCGATCGACCCGGGTGCGGCGACTGCCGCGCTGGAGCCAGACCTTTCGGCTGAATCGACCGAAAGCGTGGTCGCGCCCGCGCCGTTGGAACCCGCCACGTCGACCGAGGCCGCAGAACCAACCGCAAGCACAGAGCCCGCCAGGCCAATAGCAGCAGCCAGGCAAGCCGCCGCGGACAAACCAGCAGTAGCGGCAAAACCAGAAGAACCCACTGAACAGGATCAATCCACCGCACCAGTGCGGCCGCTCGCCAAGGGGCGGGTGTTGAGCAACGCCGGCAAGGCCAAATCGCCCGATGGTCACCTGCGTGTTCAGCCCTGGATGCCGCCAAGCCGTGGCTATCGATTGCTGCGACCGGCCACCCCGTCGCCCGACATGAAACTGCTGGTGCTGATCCACGGCTGCAAGCAAGAGGCCGACGGTTTCGCGCAGGCCACTGGCGCCTATCAACTGGTGGCCAGCGGCGAATGGGCGGTGTTATTGCCGGACCAGTCCAAGGCCGCCAATCTGTACCGTTGCTGGAATTGGTTTGATACCCATTGCATTCAGGGACGAGGCGAGGTGGCCATCGTGCTGGCGGCCATGAACGAGGCTCGCCGCACGCTCGGGCTGGGCGATGCCCGCTGCTATGTCGCCGGGTTGTCGTCGGGCGCCGCGCTGGCTGCGGCCCTGGTAACCAATCGGCCCGACCAGTTTGCCGGCGCCGCATTCTTTGCCGGCCTGCCGATGGGGGCATGCACATCACCGCTGCACGCCCGACAAGTCATGGCCAATGGCCCCGAGCGCGACGTGACGACAGATTTGCCGGCCTTTGATGTCCTGCCAGCACTGGTGGTTCAGGGCGACAAGGACGAAACCGTCAACCCGAAGCATGCCGACGAGCTGACCCGCCAGATGCTCACCCTCAACAGAACCATCAACCCCGGTGACCCCTTGCCCGTGGCCGACGAACAAAGCGCCACCCCGGCGGGCAGGAAAGACGAGCATGCCGTACACGCCGTCGAGCGCAGTCGCTTCGGTCGGTGCGAACGCGTCATCGTGCGCGGCATGGGCCACGCCTGGAGCGGTGGCGACAACGCCTGGCCCTGGTTTGATGCCAGCGGACCGGACGGGCTTGAGTTGATTACCGAGTTCTTCGCACGCCACGAACCCGAGTGGCGCCCCCGCAAGCCTGCGCTCAGCTCTGAAACGGCAGTGACAAGCCAGTTTTGACCGTATCGATCACCATGCTGGTCTGAAATTTCAGGATGTTCGGGTTTTCCATGAACAGCTTGCGAATCAATTGGTCGTAGGCGCGAATGTCCTGCACGACGACGACCATCACAAACGCGTAGTCGCCGGTCACGTAGAAGCACTGCTGAATTTCCGGCGTGCGCCGCACGTCCTTTTTGAAGGCGTCCACGATTTCAGGCCGGCCGCGCACCAAGCTTGCGTGAGCAATCAGGGTGATCCAGTTGCCGGTGGCGGCCGGATCGATCACCGCAATCTCGGCCGAGATGACGCCGCTGGCGCGCAAGCGCTTGAGCCGTCGCTGACAGGCGGTGGGCGACAAGCCCAATAGTTCGGCGAGGCGCTCCGAGGTAGTGCGCGCATCGTGCTGCAATTGCACGAGCATCTTGATGTCAAAAGCATCGAGTTCGACCATTTACGCAGTTTACCTGCGCAGAGCGGTTTCAATAAGCAGGATATCGGCTTAATTGACCGTTCATACGCCGCACCGCGGCAGCGCTTTGATTCAAACTGACGTTTTCCTTCACCGCCCGCCGCCCGCCATGAGCCACGTCTTTCCGCGTCACCACCATATTGAATTGCCCTGCGTTGCCAGTGCCGAGGGCTGCTACCTCACCGATACCGAGGGCCGCCGTTATCTGGACGGCTCGGGCGGCGCCGCGGTGGCGGCGCTGGGCCACGGCAATGCGCAGGTCAATCAGGCAATGATCGACCAGTTGCAGAAGGTGTCGTTCGCCCACACCAGCTTTTTTACCAGCGCGCCGGCCGAGGCACTGGCCGACAAACTGGCCGCACTCGCGCCGGGTAATCTGTCGCGGGTGTATTACACGACCGGCGGCTCCGAGGCCGTCGAGGCGGCGCTGAAACTGGCCCGGCAGGTGGCGGTCGAGCGCGGCGAACCCGACCGGCACCGCATCATCGCGCGCGAGTTGAGTTATCACGGCAACACCCTGGGGGCGCTGGCTGCCGGCGGCAACCTGCCGCGCCGCGAAACCTTCGCGCCGATGCTGCTGCCCACCAGCCACATCGCGCCCTGCCATGCCTGGCGCGACCGCCAGCCGGGCGAATCGGACATCGATTACGGCAAGCGCGCCGCCCAGGCGCTGGAGGCGGAAATTCTGCGGCTTGGCGCCGGCAATGTACTGGCCTTCATTGCCGAGCCGGTAGTGGGCGCCACGGCCGGTGCCGTAGCCGCCGTGCCGGGCTACTTCAAGGAAATTCGCGCCATCTGTGATCGCTACGGCGTGCTGCTGATTCTGGACGAAGTGATGTGCGGCATGGGCCGCACCGGCTCATTGTTTGCCTGCGAACAGGATGACGTCGTCCCCGACATCCTGACCATGGCGAAAGGCCTGGCCGCGGGCTATCAACCGCTGGGCGCGATGATGTGTACCGAAGAGATCTATCAAATCATTGGTGAGGGCACGGGCTTTTTTCAGCATGGCCACACCAGCAACGGTCACCCCGTTGCCTGCGCGGCGGCGTTGTCGGTAGTGACGCAGATAGCCGAGCCGGCCATGCTTGCGCAAATCAACCAGCGCGGTGACGCCCTGGCCCGCAAACTGCAAAAGCGCTTTGGCAGCCACTCGCATGTGGGCGATCTGCGCGGCCGCGGCTTGTTCCGTGGCCTGGAACTGGTGCGTGACCGGGAGCACAACACCCCGTTCGATCCGGCGCTGAAAGTGCATGCCCGCATTAAGAAAGCGGCGATGGCGCACGGCCTGATCTGCTACCCCTCGGGCGGCAGCCGCGACGGGGTCAACGGCGATCATGTCTTGCTGGCACCGCCATTCGTCATCAGCGAAGTGCAGCTTGATGAACTGGTCGACAAACTGAGCGCGGCCATGGATCAGGTGTTGGAGGAAGTGAAAGCGGCGGCATGACAGCGCGGGAGCCATCAACCGGTTGCGGAGCGGCGGGCACGATGTGTGCTGGGAGACCCAACCGCGCCGGGACAATCGGCATGCTGTTGTCTGGCCGTCCGATTGAGCTCATTGGCGACCTTATTCGGACGGGCCGATGATTGAACCGCTGACGATTGTTCAGAATCAACTTGTTTCGCTGAGTCGTGAAGCCATCGCGATGGCACCGCAACTGGTGGTTGCGCTGATTGTCATCGCGCTGACTTTTGTGGTGAGTCTGCTTGTCAAGAAAGTCGTGCGGTACCTGACCGGGCGCTCGAAAATGCGCGAATCGCTCAGGACCTTGCTGATCAACATTTCGTCGATTGGCATCTGGATGCTGGGCGCGATGGTGGCGGCCATCATTGCGTTTCCAAATCTGACCCCGGCCAAGGCACTGGCGGGCCTGGGCATCGGCTCGGTGGCCATCGGCTTTGCGTTCAAGGACATCTTCGAGAACTTTTTGGCCGGCCTCATTATTCTTTTGCGCCGCGAGATGCGCATTGGCGACTTCATCGAATGTGAATCGCTTGAGGGCAAGGTCGAAGAGATCCTGATTCGCGAGACGCATATTCGCCAGACCGACGACCAACTCGTCATCGTTCCCAACGCCGTGCTGTTCAAGAACCCGTTGACCATACGGACCGACACGCCGTTGCGACGCATCACCATTGCGTGCGGAGTCGCTTACGATGCCGATCTGGATGAAAGTCGCTCGGTCATCGAAGGCGCCATAAAAGACTGCGATTCGGTTGCAGCGGAAAACAAGCCAATCCAGGTGTTTCTGTCCGGGTTCGGTGGCTCCAGCATGGACTTTGAAGTGTCGTGGTGGACCGGATCGACGCCGCTTGAAGTCCGCCAATCAACCGATCAAGTCGTCGGCGCCATCAAGCGCGCGCTTGATGAAGCCGGTATTGAGATTCCGTTCCCGCACCGCACGCTTACATTCAACTCGCCGGTGCCGCTGGCAACAGAGGCAACGTAGCGGCGGCGACTGGCACTGGTGCCCGGCAGGCCCGCACGCCAAGCCCATCGCGCGCCCGTCTTGCAACGATAGAACGACGCTCACTGAATGTTGCTGCGCTCTTTGGTCCGTTGGCGCCGGGAAATGACTTCCTTGCGGGCGCCGCCGGCCTGTCTCTTGCCCGCCAGATTCACCAGCCGACGAAATGTCGGACACGCCATATGATCTGGCGCCGGGCAGTTGGCAGCATGACGCAAGCCGTCGCGCATGGCACTGAGCCGCCGCACCGTGCGGTCAAGTTCGTCGGCTTTGATGGCGAGCAGCTTGCGATCAAGACTGGGGCGCCCATCGGCGGCAAACATGCCGGCAATTTCCTGCAACGAAAAGCCGGCCTGGCGGCCCAGTCCGATCAGCGCCAGTCGTTCGAGCACATCAGCCTTGAACAGCCGTTTCAATCCGAGTCGACCCGTCGAATGGATAAGCCCCAACTCGTCGTAGTAACGCAGGGTCGAAGCGGGCAAGCCCGAGCTTCTGACCACCTCCGAAATATCCATGTCTGCCATGCTTGACCTCAAGTTGACTTGAGGTGAGAAGATACGCGACATCACCCTTTGACACCAAACGGAGCACGACCATGGACGCCGCTTTCTGGCATCAGCGCTGGGACCAGAATCAGATTGCCTTTCACGAAGGCACACCCAACAAACTGCTGGTGCAACACCTCGATGCGTTGGCGCTGCCACCGGGCGCGCGCGTGTTTCTGCCGCTGTGCGGCAAGACGCAAGACATTGGCTGGTTGCTGAATCAGGGCTATCAGGTGGCCGGTGCCGAACTGAGCGCCAGCGCCGTTGAGCAATTGTTTGCCGAACTCGGCCGGACACCGGTGATAACCACGAAGGGCGAAATGCAACACCATGCCGACGAAGGTCTCGACATCTTCGTGGGCGACATTTTCGCACTGACCGGCCAAGCGCTTGGCGCAGTAGATGCCATTTATGATCGCGCGGCGCTGGTGGCACTGCCCGATTCGATGCGCAAGCGATACGCCGCTCATCTCCGAACCGTCACCAGTCATGCCAGACAATTGCTGCTTTGCTTTGAATACGATCAGCACGCGATGGCCGGACCGCCATTCTCAATCAATGGCGACATGGTCGCCCAACTGTATCAAGACCACTATTCGCTCACCCAGCTGGCCTGCATCGATGTACCCGGCGGGTTGAAGGGACTGCATCCGGCGAAGGAAACGGCGTGGTTGCTGCAAACCGTTTAGCGCGCGGCCTCAAGATGGCGGCGTTGCTCATCCGCCAGCCATCAGGTTCTGGCCAAGAAGGGATACACCTGACAACAACAGCAACGCCAGCACAAACCGTTTGAACAATGCCTCGCTCACCAGTGTGTAAAGGCGCGATCCGATGGCGGCACCGGCAAAAGTAAACGGCAGACACGCCGCGGCGAGAACCGCCACCTGCGCATCGATCTGACCGCCGATGAGCATGCCAACGCCGGCGAGTACCAGTACGATGAAATTGAACGGCTGATAAACCGCCCGCTGCGAAACGCTTGAACCGCCGCGCAGTTGCAACCAGATAAGTGGCACCGGCCCCGACAAGCCGGCAAAGCCACCGAGAAAACCACCGGCCGCGCCAATTGCGGCGTCGGCGGTGCGGCCGCCTTTGTTGCCGATAGACCAGCGTGCAAGGCCGAACAGATTGAAGAGTGCATAAGCAATCAGAAACGCGCCGACGCTGAAACGAAGGGTTGCCGGTGATGATTGCGTCAACGCGTAAATACCGACCGGTACGGCGAGCAAACCGGGCACCAGAAACGGCAACGCGCGCGACCAGGCGAAGGCGTGTCGCACTCGCGCCAGGCTGACAACCTGCCCTGCAACCGACGCTATCACGATCATCGGGGGCACCATGGGTGCCGGCAATGCCAGGAACCAGAATCCGGATGCGACCAGACCGGCGCCGAAACCGGCAAAGCCGGTGATGAAACCGCCCAGCAGCGCACCGGCAAGGATGATGGCGAGATCAGCCCACGCCAATGCAGACAAAAAGTTCATCGCCACCTTGCCACTCCATCCTGATCAGTTTGTGCCGTGACGACCTTGCTCAATCACTGCTACCGCGTGTTGCCTGAGAAGTCGCACCACGCGCATCGAGGCGGGAGGTCCAGCGCGCCAGCGCGGCAATGACAAGCATCGAGAAAATCAGCCGCGCCCATAGAATGGCGGAGACGTCAGCGCCGAGCGCCATCACCAACAAGGTGTCATCGATCAGACTGTGCATCAGACTAAGAAAACACACCGCCAGATAACTGTCGCGCCGGTTCATGACGCCGGCGTCGAAGTCTCGGATCAGCAAGCCGGCACCAAAGGTCATGCCCAGCGCCATGCCAATGACGATAACGTTGGCCGCCGAGCGGCCAATACCGAGCAGCCGCAGCAACGGTGTCAACGCAAGATGAATAAGCCGCTCAAGACCGAGTCGGCGTAACACCCTGATGAGGACGATGAGCGCCAGAATGATGAAGAAGATCACCACCAGCGCACTCAGTTGGGTGAGCACCCATGCCGCCAGGGTGTCTTCGGCGAGCTCGGGACGCCAGAGAAACTGCGCCGGCTCCTGCAACACACCCAGGCCGCTGTAGATGAAGTGCAGGATGGCGGCCAGCACCAGCGCGCCACCGACGCGCAGCGCAATAGTGGTTGCCCAGGACACGCCGGCACGCCGTGCCACTGCCCCTTCAACCGGCAGCGAATGCCCGATCAGCATCAGGGTGCCAAGAATCGATACCTGTTCGACGCTCAGCGAGGTGTTGCCCGTGACTTCAAAGAACACCAACGCCCCGGTGAACACATTGGTCAGCAAGGTAGCCGCCCAGACCACGCCGAGCACATCGGGCAGGCCGACCAGCATCATGATGGGCGACAGAATCTTGCCAAGCATCTGCACCGCGCCCAGTTCCTGCAGCAACTTGACGACCAGCAGCGTCGGCACCATCACCTTCAACAGCTTGGTGTAAACCTGCGCCGACTCAATCAGTACGGAACGGGCAGCAGCGATCAGGGAATCTGGCGACATGGACGGTGCAAGACCGGAGAGCTAAGAGGCGCCAATGATACGGGCAGCTCTGCGGCAAGCTTGTTCCCGGGTCGGGGCACCCGACCGCCGAGGGATTACCCGCGCCGGCGTTGCGGCGGAAAAACCCACCACGCGCCCAGCACCAGCAGCGCAAAGACGGTGTAGAGCACGGTAAACACCCAAGTGGGCGCTTGAAAGAAGATCAGCCGATGGACCCAGGTTTCGATGAAGCCGGCTGCGCCTGATTGCTGCGCACCGGCCTGCATTCGCAACCAGTGTTCAAGAAGGGTGAGCGGACACAATTGGCCGAGCCACGACTGCCCGACCACAAAAACGATGGCACCCAGATGTGCGAGCCGAAAGCCCCAGCCGTTGACCCAGCGCCAGCCCAGCCGGTTGCCCGGCCAGACGACGGCCAGCCCGCCAACAACAAACACGACCACCGCCAGATGGACCAGCGCCACCAGATCGGCCAGCGCCTGGTAGCTTGCCGGTGCCATCGGCAGTCAGCGGCCGCTCAGTTGGCCGGCCAGCGCAAGTCGAGCGTGCACGGCATTTCGGGGGACACATCAATCGCCGGGGCGATGATCCGTCCGCCGGTATAACCGATGGGCTCGAAACGGGCCAGACGCCGTGCTTGCGCCTCGTTGGCGTTGACCGGGAAGGTGTCATAGTTGCGCCCGCCCGGATGCGCGACGTGATAGCGACAGCCGCCGATCGAGCGCTCGGCCCAGGTGTCGACCACATCGAAGGTCAACGGGGCATTGACCTCGAGGTTCGATTGCAGACCGCGCGCGGGCTTCCAGGCCTTGAAGCGCACCGCCCCAACCGCCTCGGCGGCGCGGCCGGTGCTGAGCATCGGCACGGTGCGGCCATTGCAGAGAATGCGATGGCGCTCGGCATTGAAGCCACTGACCTTGACCTGCAGGCGCTCGACCGATGAATCGACAAAGCGCACGGTGCCGCCGATGGCGCCGTCTTCGCCGAGCACATGCCAGGGCTCGAGTGCCTGGCGCAATTCGAGATGCACGCCGTCATAGGTAACGTCGCCGCAATAGGGAAAGCGGAACTCGTACTGCGCCTGATACCAAGTGGATTCAAGCGGCATGCCAGCTTCGCGCAGATCGTCCAGCACGGTGAGCAGATCCTGCCAGAGCATTTCGGGCAGCATGAAGCGATCATGCAGCGTAGTGCCCCAGCGCGTGAACCGCCCCTTGACCGGCTGGTCCCAGCAGCGCATGACGATGGCGCGAATCAACAATTGCTGGGCCAGACTCATGCGTGGGTCAGGCGGCATCTCAAAGCCGCGAAACTCGATCAAGCCAAGCCTGCCGGTGGGCCCGTTCGGTGAGAACATCTTGTCGATGCAGATTTCACTGCGATGGGTGTTGCCCGACACATCTACCAGCAAATCGCGGAACAAGCGGTCGAGCAGCCACGGCGGCGGGCCCAGCTCCTGACCGGTCGGATCGGGCGGCGGCACCTGGGCCATGGCCAGTTCGAGTTCGTAGAGCGAATCGTGGCGCGCTTCGTCAACGCGCGGCGCCTGGCTGGTCGGGCCAATGAACAAACCCGAGAACAAATATGACAACGACGGATGGCGCTGCCAGTAGAGCAGCAGACTGGGCAAGACGTCGGGCCGGCGCAGGAACGGGCTGTCGGCCGGGGTCTTGCCACCGACGACGATATGGTTGCCGCCTCCGGTACCGGTGTGCCGCCCATCGATCATGAACTTGTCGGCACCGAGCCGGCTTTCGCGCGCTTGCTCGTACACGGTATTGGTAATGGCTACCGCTTGCCGCCAGTCGGCGGCGGGATGAATATTGACTTCGATCACGCCCGGATCGGGAGCCACCCGGATGACATTCAGGCGCGGATCGTGGGGCGGCTCGTAGCCTTCGATCTGCACCGGCTCGCCCAGTTGGCGCGCGGTGTCTTCGACCGCGGCCAGCAGTTCGATCCAGTCTTCAAGCGACTCGGTTGGCGGCATGAACACGCACAAGCGCCCACCCATTCGAAGGCAATTGCGGTGCGCACCGCTTCGCCGTCTTCACCCAGCGTTTGCTCGTTGCGGTCTTGCGGCGCGCTGGCACCGGCGTCGCTGCTCAGGCGGGCAGCGCGTGCCGCCGCTCCCGCGGTGGGGTCTTGCGACTGATCGTTTTCCGCATCGGCCTGGGTGGCCCAATTGACACCGATGTCGGTGCGGGCCGGCAGCGGTGGCCGCGCCACGCTCGGATCGGGCGGATTGATATAGGGATACTGCGCCGGCGGTACAAACGGCAACGAACCGAGCGGCAGCCGGTAGCCCAGTGCCGAGTCACCCGGCGCGGCGATCAGGCGGTTCCGACGGGTGGCCCAGTTCTCACTGCGCCAGCGCGTGGGCTGGGCATGCCAGCGCTGCACCGGCAACACATAGCCAATCGGTTTCGACAAGCCACGTTCGAAGACGCGCGCCATCCGGGCCCGCGCTTCAGGGTCTTCCAGACGAGAATCGGTCGGCTCGACGTTGATCGGCAGCTCGGCTTCCTTTTGCAGCCAGTGCGCCGGATCTTCAAAGGCCGGCAACGCATGGTCGACCGGCACCTCGAGCCGGCGGGCAATGGCCTTGGCGAAGGCTTCGGCACGCTCGGTCTTTTCGGCGTCGTGGCGCGGCACGGCGCGGGCCGGACCGGGCGGCAGTGCAGCGATCAGGGCCGGATCCTGCCAGAGCGGCTCACCATCGGCACGCCAGTACAGCGAGAATGTCCAGCGCGGCAGGGTTTCGCCCGGATACCACTTGCCCTGACCGTGATGCAGCGCACCGCCCGGCGCAAATTGGTCTTTCAGGCGGCGGATGAGCTGATCGGCAAGATAAGGCTTGCTCGGGCCAACGGCGTCGGCATTCCACTCGCCGCTTTCATAGTCGTCGATCGACACGAAGGTCGGTTCGCCGCCCATGGTCAGGCGCACATCGGCCGCCTGCAGTTTTTCTTCAACGCGGTCGCCGGCCAGCAGCAGTCGCTGCCAGGCTTGTTCGGAAAACGGCAACGTGACCCGCGGCCGCTCGGCGACCCGGTCGACCTTCATGTCGAAATCGAACTCGACCACGGCCTCACTGGCGACACCGGCAATCGGTGCCGCGCTGCGATAGTGCGGCGTGGCGGCTAGCGGGATATGGCTCTCACCACAAAGCAGACCCGAGGTCGGGTCGAGCCCGACCCAGCCAGCGCCGGGAATATAGACCTCGACCCAGGCATGCAGATCGGTGAAGTCGTGGTCGGTGCCGGCCGGCCCGTCGAGGGCTTTCAGGTCGGGCTTGAGCTGGATCAGATAGCCGCTGACGAAGCGCGCCGCATAGCCCAGATGGCGCAGCGCCTGCACCAGCATCCAGCTTGAATCGCGGCACGAGCCACGAGCCAGCGTCAGGGTTTCTTCGGGCGTCTGGACCCCCGGCTCCATCCGGATCAGGTATTCGACCTCGTCGGCAACCTGCCGGTTGAGCGCAACCAGCATGTCGACGGTGTTGATTGGCTCGCGCGGCACGCGGCCCAGAAAGGCTTGCATGGCCGGTCCGGCCGGTTCTGCGTTGCGATATACGAGCAAATCGTCACGCAGCGCTTCATCGTAGTCAAACGGCCATTGCTCGGCCGACGGTTCGGTGAAAAAGTCGAACGGGTTATAAACCGTCATATCGGCGATCAGATCGACCACGATACGGAATTCCCGCACAGGTTCCGGGAAGACGTAGCGCGCGATCCAGTTACCGTGCGCATCTTGCTGCCAGTTCACGAAATGCTCGGGCGGATCGACCTTGATCGAGTAACTGGTCACCGGCGTGCGACTGTGAGGCGCTGGCCGCAGACGAATCAGTTGCGGACCGAGCGTTACCGGTCGGTCGTAGCGGTATTCGGTGCGATGATGCAGAGCTGCCTGAATTGCCATGAAATTCCTCTGGTGAAGCTGGCCCGATCGATAAATATTGTCATAGCCCGGCGTGCAAGAGAACCAGGCCTCAACAACAAGGACTCAGCGCGCCGCTGAATGTCCACGTGCACACTATACTTGGCGCCGTTCCTTCTGCGCGGCTCTTAACGTCAAACCGCATGCGATGCTTTAAACTGGTGCAACATGCTAAGTGCCCCGACCTACGACCCGGCTGAGAAGCTGCTCTCGCACTATCAGCCTGCAGCGGGCAGCTATGATGAACTGCGTGATGCCCAAGGCAATATCCGCGCCCACTGGCGCGCGCTCATCAATGGCCTGAGCCAGCTCAGCACGGCCGACACCGATCAGGCCCGTGCCAACTCGCGGCGGCTGCTGCTCGAAAACGATGTCACCTACCTGCCCCAGGGTCAGCAAGAGCCGGCGCGGCCGTGGCAGCTCGATCTGGTGCCCTTCATGCTTGATGGCGACGAGTTCGAACAGCTCGAACGCGGCCTTGACCAGCGCACGCGGCTGCTCAACGCCATCATCAGTGACTGCCTCGGCCCCCAGAATCTGTTGCTTGCCGGCAAGCTGCCGCCCGGCATCGTGCACGGCTTCGGTGGCTTTCTGCCGGCTTGTCACGGCATTCGCCCGCCCAACGACACCTTCCTGTACCTGGCCGGCTACGATCTGGCCCGCGGCCCCGACGGTCGCTGGTGGGTGGTCCGCGACCGGGTGTCCTCGCCCTCGGGGCTGGGCTATACGCTCGAAAACCGCATCATCACCTCGCAATGCCTGCCCGGTCTTTTTGAGGGCAATCGGGTGCGCCGGATAGCGGGGTTTTTCCGCGATTTCAACGAGGCCTTGCTCAGCCAGTCGCGCCAGGAAGACCCGCTCAATCTGGTGCTCACCCGCCAGCAGCGCGGCCCGGACTATTTTGATCATGCGTTTCTTGGCCGCTATCTTGGCCACAATGTAGTTGCCGGTGCCGACCTTACCGTGCGCGACGAGCGCCTGTACCTGAAAACCATCCACGGTCTGCGCCCGGTCGATCTGCTGTTGCGCCGGATCGCCACGCACAGCATCGATCCGCTCGAGTTGCGCGTCGATGCGCTCGACGGCGTGCCGGGGCTGCTGCAGGCCGTGCGCGCCGGCCAGGTGGTAATGGCTAACTGGCCGGGCACCGAATTCGTCGAAAACCCGGCCCTGGCCAGTTTTCTGCCCGGTCTGTGCCGGCACCTGCTGGGTGAAGAGCTGCTCACCCCGTGCATTGCCTCCTGGTGGTGCGGTCAGGCCGAAGAGCGGGCCTATGTGCTCGACAATCTCGAGCACCTGATCGTGCGCCGAGTCGATTCGGCCGGAAGCTGGGGGCTGCAACGGCCCAATCATTTCCTGGGCCGGGTCATGTCCCGCGCCGAGTTGGACGAGCTGCGCACCATGATCCAGGAGCGCCCGGAAGAGTTCGTCGGTCAGGAGGCCATGCAGGTGTCCAGCGCTCCGGCCTGGAACGACAACGGCCAACTGACCGCGGCCACCACCTCGCTGCGCCTGTTTCTGGCGGCCAATACCTCGGGCGGCTATCAGATGATGCCGGGCGGACTGGCCCGGGCCGCACTGCCTGATCGCGCCGAGCGCAGCAAGATGCGTCTGCCCAACGACTTGAACAAAGACATCTGGGTCGCCACCACCGGCGAGGTGAACCCCCAGGGCGTCACCTCGTTGTTGAGTCGGCGGCAGGCGCCGCAGCGCAGCGACCGCAATCTGCCCTCGCGCACCGCCGACAACCTGTTCTGGCTGGGTGCCTACATGGAGCGGGCCGAGAGTGCGACGCGGCTGTTCCGCAGCCTGTTTCAACACATCAGCGGCGAAGCTTCACTCGGCCAACAGGTCGCCGCCCTCGACCGGTTGGCGGCTGTGCTGGTGGCCCAAGGTCACCTGAGCAGCCGTCGCGCGCGCCGCCTGCTCAGCAAGGGCACAAGCTCATTGGTACTTGAGCTGTCGAGCACCATTTTCGATCCGGACGGCGATGACAGCCTGACCCGTATTCTGGGCAACATCGAGCGCCTGTGCGATCTGGTCCGGGAGCGACTGTCGCCCGACATGTGGCGACTGCTGGAGCGATTCACCCAACTGCCCGCCCGCTACGCCAACCGCCCGACGCGCAACCTGATCTCCGCGCTGAACATCCTCAACGACATGATCGACAACCTGGCGGCCATCAACGGGATGATTGCGCTCAACATGACGCGCGCCAACGGTTTCCGCTTTCTCGACGCCGGCCGGCGCATCGAGCGCACGCGCCAGAACGCCCGCCTGTTCCGCGAACTGACCTTGCGCCCCGGCCCGGTCGAGACCGGCACGCTGAGTCTGCTGCTCGAGTTGTCCGATTGCGCGATCACCTACCGCAACCGCTACAGCGCCCAGCCGGTGTTCAACCTCACCGCCGACCTGTTGCTCACCGATCACTCGCATCCGCGCTCGATGCTCAGCCAGGTCGTGGCGCTGCGCGAGCTGCTCGCCGCAATGCCCGAGGTCGACCCCGAAGGCCTGCCCGGCCCGGCGGTCAAAACCCTGATCAGAATGGATTCCTCATTGCGCCTGCTCGATACCGAGCACCTGGACCATACCCGCTCGCGCTCGGGCACACGCACGGCAATGGCCCGCTTCACGCAGCGTTGCGAGCAAGACGCTGATCTGCTCACGTCCCGCCTCACGGTCTGCTACTTCAGCCACGCCGCCGAGGGCCGGATC
>CAXBNM010000020.1:0-24254 GCA_963976885.1 uncultured Burkholderiaceae bacterium | reverse complement strand
TATCACGCCGTTGCTGCAAAACCCGCGCACCTTGCGGGTGCTGGTCGATTTGTTCGTTCATCGCTACATGAATACCGGCCTCAACCTGGTGGCTGGCATCGATGCGCGCGGCTTCATTCTGGGCTCCATCGTCGCCTACGAACTCAATCTGGGCTTCGTGCCGGTACGCAAGAAGGGCAAATTGCCGTTTCGGACCATTGCCGAAGAGTACGAACTTGAATATGGCAGCGCCACGGTCGAGATGCATGCCGACGCCTGCGGACCGGGCGACCGGGTTTTGCTCATCGACGATCTGATTGCGACTGGCGGTACGATGATGGCAGGCAAGAAACTGCTTGAGCGCCTTGGCGCCGAGGTCGTGGAAGGCGCGGCGATTGTCGATCTGCCCGAACTGGGCGGTTCAACCAAATTGCGCGCTGCCGGGCTGGCGCTCAACGTGCTGGTTTCCTTCGAAGGACACTGAAACGACGAGGGTTGTCGAGATGACGCATTCTGATCGGGTAACGCAACCAGCAGCGGCCGGCGAGCCGCGTGGCGAAGAGGTTCGGGTCGATAAATGGCTCTGGGCGGCGCGTTTTTTCAAGACCCGTTCGCTGGCACAGACCGCACTTGAAAACGGTCGCGTACTGGTCGATGGGGCTCGTATCAAGCGCTCACGCACCATTCAGGTCGGCCAACGCGTGTTCGTGCGTATCGGCTCCATCGAGCGCACGGTAGTGGTTCGTGGGGTCTCGGGCAACCGCGGACCGGCACCGGTCGCGCAGCTACTGTACGAAGAAACCGCTGAATCCATTGCCAATCGTCAGGCGCAACGCGACAAGAGAAAGCTCTTTGTCGACCCGGCGGCCGCGATTGCCGCGGGCCGGCCTACCAAACGGGATCGGCGCCGCATTCATGAGCTGCAAGGTCACGCCGGCGAGTCGGCCGATGGCTGAGTCTGCGCCGAAAGCTTCGTCGGAGCCATCAGCGGCCGCACCGGTGGTTCTGATTACCGGCGGCTCACGCGGCATTGGCGCGGCGACGGCGGTTGCGGCGGCCCGGGCGGGTTTCGACATCATGCTCACCTATCGCCGCGATGCGGTGGCCGCCCAGGCGGTTTGTGCCGAGATCAAAGCATTGGGGCGCCAGGCGGTGGCAGTGGCCGGCGATGTCGGCCGAGAGGCCGATGTGATGCAGATTTATGCCAAATTGGACCGCCGATTTGGCCGTCTCGATGCGCTGGTGAACAACGCCGGCATCGTTGCGCCGGCCATGCCGTTTGTCGACTACAGCACCGACCGGCTCGAGCAACTGCTGACCGTCAATGTGTTTGGTGCGATGCTGGTGGCGCGCGAAGCGGCACGGCGCATGGTGCGCAGTCGCGGCGGCCAGGGTGGCGCCATCGTCAATGTGTCATCGGTGGCGGCCCGGCTGGGGGCGCCTGATGAATATATCGACTACGCGGCCAGCAAGGGGGCCATCGATGTGCTGACCATCGGCCTGGCCAAAGAACTTGGCCCGGAAGGGGTGCGGGTCAATGCGGTGCGCCCGGGCCTGATTGACACCGAGATTCATGCCAGCGGCGGCCGTCCCGACCGGGTGGCAAAGATGGGACCGGCGCTGCCGATGGGCCGGGGAGGCCTGGCCAGCGAGGTTGCCGACAGCATTGTGTATCTATTGACGCCGCAGGCCAGTTACGTGTCTGGCGCGCTTGTGGATGTGGCCGGAGGCCGCTAGAGCGAGGCACAGTGAGACTGCTTGTGTCGCCCGCCAGCGGCCTGGTGTGGATTCAGAACGGGATGTCGTCATCCATGTCGTCGAAGTTGGGGGCCGGTTGACCACCGCCACCGCCGCCGCCACGACTGCCGCCACGACTGCCGCCGCCGCTACCGCCACCACCGAAGCTACCGCCGTCGCCGCCGCTGGAACCACCGCCGCCGCCGCCGCCACCGCTGCCACCGCCGAAGCCACCACCGCCACCACCGCCGCCACCGCCCATATCGTCGCGGCCGCCCAGCATTTGCATCTGGTCAGCGACGATTTCGGTGGTCCAGCGGTCTTTGCCTTCCTTGTCTTGCCATTTGCGGGTCTGCAGACGCCCCTCGACATAGACGGAGCGGCCCTTTTTCAGGTACTCGCCGGCAATTTCGGCCAGGCGGTTGTAGAAAACCACCCGGTGCCATTCGGTTTCTTCGCGGCGCTCGCCGCTTTCCTTGTCTTTCCAGTTGCGCGAGGTGGCAATGTTGACGTTGCAGATCGCGCCACCATTGGGCGAAAAGCGGGTTTCCGGATCGCGGCCCAGGTTGCCGACCAGAATGACCTTGTTGACCGAAGCCATAGAGTTTCTCCTTGTGTTGCTCGTTGGCTGGAATGATAACGGTTGATTGAGGTGTCGACAGCGTCCGGTTTGCTTCGGGCGGGTCGGCCAGCCGACCGAGTCGCCGGATCGACGCGTCCGCCGGCCTCGCCACGCCCGTTGGCGCTGGCGCGTTGCCCCAGCCCGACGGCCCTTGGGGGCAGGCCGGTCGAGCTTGCGTGCGAAGGGTAGACTAGCGGGTTGCCCTCAAAAAAGCTGACTGAACGATGGACGAAATCCGGATTCGCGGCGCGCGTACGCACAATCTGAAGAATTGCAGCCTCGATCTGCCTCGCAACAAACTGGTGGTGCTTACGGGTATTTCCGGCTCTGGCAAGTCATCGCTGGCTTTCGATACCTTGTACGCCGAAGGCCAGCGGCGCTATGTCGAGTCGCTCTCGGCCTATGCGCGGCAATTTTTGCAACTGATGGAAAAGCCCGACGTCGATTTGATCGAGGGCTTATCGCCGGCCATCTCAATCGAGCAGAAGGCCACCAGCCACAATCCGCGTTCCACCGTGGGCACCGTGACCGAGATTCACGACTATCTGCGGCTGTTGTTTGCGCGGGCGGGCACGCCGTATTGCCCCGACCATCCCGAACATGCGCTGCAGGCCCAGACTGTGTCGCAAATGGTCGAGTCAGTCATGGCGATGCCGGCGGGCTCGCTCCTGATGATTCTGGCGCCGGTGCTGATGGCCCGCAAGGGTGAGCAGGTCGAGTTGTTTCAGGAGTTGCAGGCGCAAGGCTTTGTCCGGGTGCGGGTGCGTGCCGATCACAAGGATGCGGTGGCCGAGATCATCGATATCTCGGAGCAATTGCCCGAACTCGAAAAGAACCGCAAGCATTCCGTCGATGTCGTCGTCGACCGGGTCAAGGTCAACGAAGGTATTCAGCAGCGCCTGGCCGAGTCATTCGAAACCGCGCTGCGGCTCAGCGAGGGGCGGGCGATTCTGGTGGCCATGGACAGCGCCGAAGAAAAGCTGTTTTCGAGCCGGTTTGCCTGTCCGGTGTGCAGTCATGCACTGCCCGAGCTGGAGCCACGGCTGTTTTCGTTCAATAACCCGGCCGGAGCCTGTCCGTCCTGTGACGGCCTGGGGGTAGAACAGTTTTTTGATCCGGCGCGCATCGTGCAGTTTCCGTCCTTGTCGCTCGCCGCCGGCGCCATCAAGGGCTGGGACAGTCGCAACCAGTTCTATTTCCAGATGCTCAACAGTCTGGCCGCTTACTACGATTTTGCAATCGACAAGCCGTGGGAAGAGCTCGATGAGAAGGCCCGCCAGCGCGTGTTGTACGGCTCGGGTTCGCAGAAGATTCCGTTTACCTATGCGGGCGACAAGGCGCGTCCGGTCGTCAAAGAGCATGTGTTCGAAGGCGTGGTGCACAACTTTGAGCGCCGCTACCGCGAAACCGATTCCAGCCATGTGCGCGATGAGTTGTCCAAGTTCATCAACTCACGGCGCTGCCCGACTTGCGAAGGGACGCGATTGCGTATCGACGCGCGCCATGTGCGGGTCGGCCTGACCGGAGAGGGGCTGGGTATCTGGGAAGTGTCGAAAATGACGCTGCGCGATTCGCTGGCGTGGTTCGAGAACCTGCGCCTGGACGGCATGAAGCAAACGGTGGGCGAGCGCATCGCGCAGGAAATCGTTGCGCGGCTGCGCTTTCTCAATAACGTCGGGCTCAATTATCTGTCGCTGGACCGGGCGGCCGAGACGCTCTCGGGCGGTGAGTCGCAGCGCATCAGGCTGGCTTCACAGATCGGCTCGGGGCTGACCGGTGTCATGTATGTACTTGATGAGCCATCCATCGGCCTGCACCAACGCGACAACGACCGCCTCATCGAAACCCTCAAGCATTTGCGCGATCTGGGCAACAGTGTGCTGGTGGTCGAGCACGATGAAGACGCCATCATGGCCGCCGATCATGTGATCGATATGGGGCCCGGGGCGGGTGTGCACGGCGGCGAAGTCATCGCGCAGGGCACACCGGCTGAAATCGCCGCCAGCGAGGCCTCGATTACCGGCCAGTATCTGTCCGGGCACCGGCGCATTGAAATTCCCACCAAGCGCCATGCGCCGGGTGCGCAATGGCTGACGGTGCACGGCGCCAGCGGCAACAACCTCGATAACGTGACCGCCGCCTTTCCGGTCGGGCTGATGATCTGCGTGACCGGTGTGTCCGGCTCGGGCAAATCCACGCTCGTCAACGAAACGCTGTACCGGGCGGCCGCCAAGAAAATCTACCGGGCTCAGGCCGAGCCGGCCGAACATGGCCAGATTGAAGGGCTGGAGCATTTCGACAAGGTGATCAACGTCGATCAGAGCCCGATCGGACGCACGCCGCGCTCCAATCCGGCCACTTATACCGGCTTGTTCACGCCGATTCGCGAATTGTTTGCCGATACGCCCACCGGCCGCGAGCGCGGCTACGGCCCGGGTCGCTTCTCGTTCAACGTGAAGGGCGGTCGTTGCGAGGCCTGCCAGGGCGACGGCATGATCAAGGTGGAGATGCATTTTCTGCCCGATGTGTATGTGCCTTGCGATGTCTGCAAGGGCAAGCGTTACAACCAGCAGACGCTTGAGGTGCTCTACAAGAACAAGTCGATTGCCGATGTGCTCGACATGACGATCGAGTTTGCCGCCGAGTTCTTTGCCGCGGTGCCGCTCATTTCCCGCAAGCTGTCTACCTTGCTCGATGTCGGGCTGGGCTATGTGCGGCTGGGCCAGAGTGCGACGACGCTCTCGGGCGGCGAGGCGCAGCGGGTCAAACTGGCGCTGGAATTGTCCAAGCGCGATACCGGCCGCACGCTCTACATTCTGGATGAGCCGACCACCGGTCTGCACTTTCAGGACATTGCGATGCTGCTGACCGTGCTGCATCAGTTGCGCGATCATGGCAACACCGTCGTCATCATCGAACACAATCTCGATGTGATCAAAACCGCCGACTGGTTGCTTGATCTGGGGCCGGAAGGCGGCTCGGGCGGCGGGCAAATCATCGCCCAGGGCACGCCCGAAGAGGTGGCGGCCGTGGCCGACAGCCATACCGGTCGCTATCTGCAAACGGCTCTGGCTGGCGGCACAGCGGCGACGCTGGCCGCCAGTAAAAAGCCGGCCAAAGCGGCGGGCCGATCAGTCAAGCCGGCGCGCAAACCGGCGGCCGACAACGCGCAAGCGGCGGCTGCCGATTCCGATTAGTCGGCAGGGCATGGCTCGTCCGTATCCGGGTGGTCGCACCGTTCGGCTACATTGATGCCGGCAAGACTGCCCGGCCGCCGGCCGCCGACCGGGCAGACGAGACGGTCGGCTGGCACAAGACAAGCGCCGCCCGCCGCGGCTGGCCGCAAGCGCTGCCATTGGCGGCGCAAGACTTCAGCTCAATGAACCGGCCCGCTTCAGCGGGCCGGATCCATCGCAAGGAGACAGCAGTGAAATTGGAAATGCCCGGGCGCAATGCCCTGATCACGGGCGCCAGCCTTGGCCTCGGCCTGGCTGTGGCGCGTCATTTTGTCGCTGCTGGTGCCAATGTGGCATTGGTGGCTCGCCGGGCCGAGCCGCTCGAGCAGGCGCGCACGCAAGTGGCGGCGGCTGGCGCGGGCAAGGTGGTGGCCATCAGCGCCGACGTGGCGACGGCCTCTGGCGTGCAGCAGGCTTTTGAACAGGCCGAGCAAGCTCTGGGCAGTGTTGATGTACTGGTCAACAATGCCGGCACCTCGCAGACCGGCAAGTTCGAATCGATCACCGATGAAGTCTGTCAGGGTGACCTTGATCTGAAATTGTTCGCCGCAATCCGGCTGGCCCGACTGGCGCTGCCCGGCATGAGGAGCCGCCGCTGGGGTCGCATCATCAATGTGTTGAATACTGCCGCCAAGGCACCCGGGGCCGGCATGGCGCCCACCGCGGTCAGCCGTGCGGCAGGCCTGGCGCTGACCAAGGTGCTGGCCGGCGAGGGGGCGGCCGACAACGTGCTGGTCAACGCCTTGTTGGTCGGGCGTATCGAAAGCGAGCAATGGGTGCGCCGGGCCGAAGCCGCAGGCAAGAGCCTGACGGCGTTTTACGAAGAGATGGGCGCGGGCTTGCCGATGGGCCGGGTTGGTACCGCTGACGAATTTGCGGCGATGGCATTGATGCTGGCCTCCGAGCAGGGCAGTTACATCAACGGCACCGCGATCAATGTCGATGGCGGGCTGTGCCCGGTGACCTGAAGGCTCAGCGCGGCACCTGCCAGTGATGGCGGGTGTCATGCATCCGGCCGGCTTCGAGCAGGGCCGGTTCGCCGCATTGCAGGGCTGTGCAGTAGGTGCGGGCCAACGCCGCCAGGCGGCGGGCCCGTTCGGCCGCTTGCCGTAACGATTGTCCGGTCACCAGCATGCCCAGATTGGCCAGCAGGCAGGCGTGGCGAGCGCCCAGTGTGCTGAGCACGTTGTCAATCGCCAGAGCCGTCACGTCGGCATGGGTCTGCCCTGTGGTGGCCGTTGTGGGCAGGCAGTCGGCGCAGGCCAGATCATCGCCACCGAAGGTGGTCAGCGCGGGATGAAACGGCGGCAGGCCGTCGCGTTGAATCGTCGCCATGCAGGCCAGCGCGGTAGCGTGCACCGGCGCCAGCAACAACACGCAGTTCACCTGGGCAAGTTCGCTCAGCAGGGCGCGATGCAGCGCCAGCCATGGATCGCCGGTGTTGTCTGCATCGGTGGCAGCCTTTGCATCATTCGCCTGGTCGCTGCCAGCGGCCGGCATGGTGCTGGCCGAGCCGATACCGGGAGGCGGCTGGCCGTCGCCTCCGTCCGTGGCCCAGCCCAGTCGCTCCGGTGTCAGTGCGTGCCACTGCAAACCGTCACCGTGCGACGGCAAGGCACCGGGCCGGCCCAGGCTCAGCATGCCGGGCGCGGCGCTCCGGGCCGAGCGGTGGCTCAGACTGAGCAGACCGAGCGCGTCGAGTTGCTCGTCGTGCAAGTGCTGACAGGTCTCGACGATCGCCGCGCGCAGCGTGAACTCGGTGCCGGTCGGGTTCGTAGCCGCGGCACTACTGGTCATGGGTGAGACGTTTTTGGTCTTCATGGGCAACATTATCGCCAGGCGGATGGGTGCCGTGCCGACAGACAGCACTGCGATCACGGTCGGCTCGTAATGGAGATCGGTCCGAGCCTACTATACTGGCTCAAAGAGGCCCATCAAGCGGCCTGGATGCACCCGAAAACGAAGGAGACGCACTATGAATGAAGTTCCCGTCGGAGCCGATACCGACCTGCCCGCCCATCTGACGCATCTGCGCTTCTGGCCGCCTGGGGTGCCCACGAGTATTGAGCCGACCGCGCAGACCCTGTGGCAGAACCTGCAGGCCAGTGCGGCGCGCACGCCCGACAAGGACGCATTGATTTTCTTTGGCAAGCGGATCAGCTACAGCAGTCTGCTGGCGCAGGCCGAAACGCTGGCCGGCTGGCTGCAGCACGTGGCCGGCGTAAAGTGCGGCGACCGCGTAATGCTGATGATGCAGAACTCGCCGCAATTCGTACTGGCCAGTTATGCCATTTTGCGCGCTGAGGCGGTGGTGGTGCCGGTCAATCCGATGACGCGCGCACTCGAGTTGCCGCATTACTTCAGCGATGCCGAGTTGTCGGTGGCCATTGTCGGGGCCGAACTGGCCGATCAGGTTGTCAAGGCCAATGGCTTGCCCGAAGGCGGGCAGTTGCGACATCTGCTGCTTGCCCCCTATGCCGACCTGGTGCCGGCCGACGCCGGTGAACTGGCGCCGCCGCCCGCCTGGGCCGAATGGCTTGCCGGCCAGCCGATGCCGCCGTCTGCGGGCTCATTGCAGGTCACCGCCTGGTCGGCGGCAATGGCCGCCGCAGCCCCCGCGCCGCAACCGTATCAGGGCAAGCCCGATGACCACATGGCGCTTTGCTATACCTCGGGCACCACGGGCCGCCCCAAGGGGTGCGTACACACGCATCAGACCATTGGTCATAACGTTGTCAGCGGCAGTATGTGGAGCAACGTCGGTGCCGATGCGGTGAATCTGTCGGTGGTGCCGATGTTTCACATCACCGGCATGCTCTATGCGATGCATACGCCAATTTACATTGGCGCCACCTCGGTCATCCTGCCGCGCTGGGACCGGCAACTGGCCGGGCGCTTGATCTCGCGCTATCAGGTGACGCACTGGACCAATATTCCGACCATGGTGATCGATCTGCTCGGCAGTCCCGATCTGGACAGCTTTGATCTGTCCAGTCTGCGCCAGATTGCCGGCGGCGGGGCGGCCATGCCCGAAGCCGTGGCCCGGCGCTTGTTCGAGCAGTTCGGCCTGCGTTATCAGGAAGGCTACGGGCTCACCGAGACAGCGGCACCCACGCACAGCAATCCGGTTCATCACCCCAAACGGCAGTGTCTGGGCATACCGGTGATCGGCACCGAATCACGGGTTGTCGATCCGGTGACGCTCACCGAACTGGGCACCGGCGAAACCGGCGAAATTGTGGTGGCCGGCCCGCAGGTCTTCAAGGGTTACTGGCGTAACGACAAAGCCACTGCCGAGGCGTTTTTCGAGCTTGACGGCAAGCGCTTTTTCCGCACCGGCGATCTCGGTTCGCGTGATGAAGAAGGCTATTACTTCATCACCGACCGGCTCAAGCGCATGATCAACGCCAGCGGCTTCAAGGTGTGGCCGGCCGAAGTCGAGAACCTGCTCTACCGGCACCCAGCCATTCAGGAGGCCTGCATCATTGCCACCCGCGACGATTATCGCGGCGAATCGGTCAAAGCGGTCGTGGTGCTCAAGGCTGATGCGCAGGGCACGAGCGCCGAGGACCTCATCACCTGGGCGCGCGAGAACATGGCGGCCTACAAGGTGCCGCGCGTCGTGGCGTTCGTCGACAGCCTGCCCAAGTCAGGCTCGGGCAAGGTCATGTGGCGGGCGCTGCAAGAGGCCGAGATGGGCACGGCCAGCGCGAGCTGAAACCGTGCCGGTGCCCGGTGCGTTGCGCCGGGCGGGCCTTCCGGCCCAGGTCGTCCGGATAGCGCCTAGATAGCGCCTTCGTCGCGCATCGTCTGAATTTGCGCCACATCAAAGCCCAGTTCCTGCAAGACCTGTTCGGTATGTTCGCCCAGACCCGGTGCCGGGCGCATCGGCACGACATCGGTTTCCGACAGTTTGGCCGGGGAGCGGGCAATCGGTGCCGGTTCGCTGAGTCCGGGGTATTCAATGGGATGGAACAGATCGAGCGCCTGACTGGCCGGATGGTCCAGACTCTGCTGTGGCTCCAGAACCGGTCCACAGGGAATGCGTGCCTCACCCAGCGTTTCGAGGGCCTGCGCCGAACTGCGCTCGTCACACCAGCGCTGCATCCGCTCGCTGATGGCTTCGGCATGAATACCGCGTGACTCGTCGCTCGCGAAGCGCGCATCGGTAAGCCAGTGCTCCTCGCCCATCAGGGCGGCCCAGCGCTCGTACAAGGGCTGACCCACCACCTGACAGAGAATCCAGCCGTCGGTGGTGCGGTAAAGGTCGACCGGTGCCGCTGTCTGGCCGCGATTGCCGGTGGGCTGGCGATTGATTTTCAGGGCCGCCTGTTCAATCAGCATCGAGTTGGTGAAGGTGAGTGCGGTGCCAAGCAGGGTGCCGCTGACGACCTGACCACGACCGGTTTTGTCGCGCGCCATCAGGGCCAGGACGGCCGAGAAGGCGCAATGCAACGCAGTGCCAAAGTCGACATAGTTGACCGCTGCCCGATAGGGCTGGCCGGGTTCGCCCGTCATGTGGACCGCGCCGGACATGGTCTGACCGATGCCGTCAAAACCGACTCTTTTGGCCCATGGGCCTTGATCGCCATAGGCCGAGGCGGTCACCAGAATGACGCGCGGATTGATGGCGGCCAGGCTGTCGTAGTCGAGGCCCATTGATTTGAGAGTCTGTCCGGGCAGATTGGCCACCACAATGTCGGCCTCGCGGATCAGCCGGGCCATCACTTCCTTGGCCTGCGCATGGCGCGGATCGAGCGTCATCGACCGCTTGTTGCGGTTCATCTGCAGATAAAGCGCGCCCACGCCTTCGGGGGTAACTGGCGTGGTGAACCGATCTTCACTGCCCTGGCGTTTTTCGATCCGGATCACGTCGGCGCCATGATCGGCCAGCAGCGCGGCACAATACGGACCGGCAATGTAGCGGCCAAAATCAAGAACACGGATACCGTTCAGAATACCGTCGGGCAGTACTGAAGATTGCATAATATGGAAACTCCTCTGGCAATTTGCCTAGTTGTGCCTGCACTTCGATGAATGACGCGTCATCGGGTGTGCAATCGCATAGAATCTTGGGCTTTCCCCGGCAGTCAGTGCCTGAAGGTGGGCCTGCCGGCTCAGGTGAAAGGGGGTTGCTGATTGCGCTCAATCATGAAAGGTCATGCTTGAGAACCGCCAGCATAGCCCCAACTTTCAAACACCTGGATTGAACAGCGCCTATGTGTGACGGGCTGGCCTTCAGGGGCGCGGCCCATTGCCGTTTGCCTGAGTCCATTGGTCTGAACCTTTTTGCGCAACCCATTTTGTTCTGAGGTTTGATGTTATGCCTATCTATGGCTATCGCTGTGCCGAATGCGGGCACCAGAAAGACGTCCTGCAAAAGTTGTCTGATGCACCCCTGACGCAGTGTCCCGCGTGCGGCGCGCAGTCGTTTTCCAAAGAAGTCAGCGCCCCGGCGTTTCAGTTGAAAGGGACGGGCTGGTACGTGACCGATTTCCGTGACGGCAACAAGCAGCCTTCCGGGGCCCCGACCAGTGCCGCCAATGGCAAGGCCGACAGTGCCGGTGGCGACACCGCCAAGGCCGCCGACAGCAGCAAGGCCGATGCGCCGGCGCCGAGTCCGGCGCCCAAAGCGGCCGATGCTCCGAAGAGTCCGACTCCCGCGGCCAAGAGCTGAACCCGTGGTCGCTTCCCTCATGACCCGTGATTGGGCGCCCGAGGCACTGACTTGAAGGCTTACTTCATTACAGGTCTGCTGATCTGGGTGCCGTTGGCCATCACCGCCTGGGTGGTGAATCTGCTCGTCGGCACCATGGATCAGACCTTGCTGCTGTTGCCCCACGCGTGGCTGCCCCGTAACTGGCTGGGCCGCGACGTACCGGGCATGGGCGTCGTGCTGACCGCGTTGGTGATTCTTGCCACGGGTCTGCTGGCGCGCAACTTCATCGGTGAGCGCCTGGTGCGGGCCTGGGAGCAGCTGTTGTCGCGGATTCCGATCGTGCGCGGCATTTACTCAAGCGTGAAGCAGGTCAGCGATACCATTCTTTCCCCCGATGGCAATGCGTTTCGCAAGGCCTTGCTGGTGCAGTACCCGCGTGAAGGCGTGTGGACGATTGCGTTCCAGACCGGTTCGCCGTCGGCCGAAGTCCGTTCCCGGGTGATGGGCGATCTGGTGTCGGTTTATGTGCCGACCACGCCTAATCCGACTTCCGGCTTTTTTCTGATGATGCCGCGCGATCAAGTGCAAGTGCTGAGCATGTCAGTGGACGAAGCCCTTAAATATGTGGTGTCGATGGGCGTAGTTACGCCCGAGCACCTTCCTGAATCCGACCCGATGGCGCTACCGGCGACCTCGATCAGCTGAATCCTGGAGAATTCAATGCGTACCTGTTATACCGGCCTGGTATCGGCCGAACACCTCGACCGGGAAGTCAAGCTGGTTGGTTGGGTGCACCGTCGTCGCGACCATGGCGGCGTGATCTTTATCGATTTGCGCGATCGCGAAGGCATTGCGCAAATCGTCTGCGATCCGGACCGAGCCGAAATGTTTGCGCGCGCCGAGAGCGTGCGCAATGAGTTCTGTCTGCAGATCGTTGGCAAGGTCCGCCGCCGGCCACCCGGCACCGAAAACGCTGGCCTCAAGAGCGGCGAAATCGAGGTGTTGTGTCATGAGCTGGTGGTGTTGAACGAGTCCATCACGCCGCCGTTCCAACTCGACGACGAGAACCTCAGCGAAACCACCCGACTGACCCACCGCGTGCTTGATCTGCGTCGCCCGCAGATGCAGAACAACCTGATGCTGCGCAATCGCGTCGCGATGGAAGTGCGCAAGTATCTGGACAGCCACGGTTTCATCGATATCGAAACGCCGATGCTGACCCGGTCCACGCCGGAGGGCGCGCGTGACTACCTCGTGCCTTCGCGCGTCCACCCCGGCGAGTTCTTTGCCTTGCCGCAGTCGCCGCAGTTGTTCAAGCAGATGCTGATGGTCAGCGGCTTTGATCGCTACTACCAGATCGTCAAGTGTTTCCGTGACGAAGACTTGCGCGCCGACCGTCAGCCCGAGTTCACGCAGATCGATTGCGAGGTCTCCTTCCTGGATGAACTCGAAATCCGTGCGATGTTCGAAGAAATGGTGCGCACGGTGTTCCGCAATTGCATCGACGTTTCGTTGCCGGGTGAATTCCCCGTCATGACGCACGCCGAGGCAATTCGCCTGTACGGCTCCGACAAGCCGGATCTGCGCATCCGGATGCAGTTCACCGATCTGACCACTGTCATGAAAGACGTGGACTTCAAGGTCTTTTCAGGGCCGGCCAACATGCCCGACGGGCGCGTAGCGGCGCTGCGCGTGCCGGGCGGTGCCACCATCTCGCGCAGCGAGATCGATTCCTTTACCGAGTTTGTCGCCATTTATGGCGCGCGTGGTCTGGCCTGGATCAAGGTCAACGATGCGGCCAAGGGCCGTGACGGTCTGCAGTCGCCCATCGTCAAGAATCTGCACGATGAAGCGCTCGAGGCGATGATTGCCCGTACTGGCGCCACCAATGGCGACCTGATTCTGTTCGGGGCCGACCGTGCCAAGGTCGTCAACGATGCGCTGGGCGCGTTGCGCAACAAGATCGGTCAGTCCGAGTTTGGTCGCAACAATGGCTTGTTCGAAAAAGGCTGGCGTCCGTTGTGGGTGATTGACTTCCCGATGTTCGAGCGCGACGACGAAGCCGGGCGCTGGAATGCCGTGCATCATCCCTTCACCTCGCCGCGCGACGGTCACGAAGATCTGATGGCAACCGATCCGGGCAAGTGCCTGTCCAAAGCCTATGACCTCGTGCTCAACGGCTGGGAGATGGGCGGCGGTTCGGTTCGTATCCATCGGGCCGATCTGCAGACCAAGGCCTTCAAGGCGCTCAATATCGGCCCCGAGGAAGCACGCTCCAAGTTTGGCTTCCTGCTTGACGCCTTGCAATATGGTGCGCCTCCGCACGGCGGTATCGCCTTCGGCCTCGATCGCATGGTGACGATGATGGCCGGTGCTGAATCCATTCGCGATGTGATTGCCTTTCCGAAAACCCAACGCGCGCAGGATCTGCTCGTACAGGCGCCGTCCGAAGTGGACGAGAACCAGCTCCGGGATCTGCATATCCGGCTGCGCCGGGTTGAGCCGGTCAGTCAGCCGGCCGGCAATCCGCCGGGTGTGCAACCGGGTACGGACACCGCGCCCTGATGCGCACTTGAGCGCTCAGGCACTGCGATGAAGATCCCCGAATCGGTGCTGGTCGTGATCCATACGCAGGCCGGGCAGGTCTTGTTGCTGGAGCGGGCCGACCATCCGGGCTTCTGGCAGTCGGTAACCGGTTCGCTCGACAGTGTCGATGAGCCGCTGATCGAAACCTGTCGTCGGGAGGTGCGTGAGGAAACCGGGCTTGATATGCCGGCCTCCGCCTTCCTGGACTGGCAGTGCGTCAATCGCTACCAGATCCTGCCTGCCTGGCGCCATCGTTACGCCCCCGGCGTGACCGAAAACACCGAGCATCTGTTCTCGCTTTGTCTGCCGGCCGAGCAAGCGGTACAACTGGCGCCGCGCGAACATCTGCGCTACATGTGGCTGGCCTGGCGTGATGCCGCCGATCGCTGCTTTTCCTGGACCAATCATCAGGCTGTTCGCGCGCTGGTCGAGCGAGGGCTGGTGACGGCAGGGCCAGGCACGGCCAGTGCTTCGCCAGACACGGCGCGGAGCCATTCATGAGCGATGCGCACAAGCTTCGGGTGGCCACCTACAACATTCACAAAGGTGTACTGAGCGATTACTTCGGGCTCAAGCGCATGCCGGTCATTCATGAGTTGCGCGACCGGCTGCATGAACTCGAGGCGGACCTGGTGTTGCTGCAAGAGGTGCAAGGCCGCAACGAACGACTGGCGGCACGCTTCAATGCGCGCTGGCCGGCCGAGCCGCAAGATGAGTTTCTGGCCAGCAGTTCGCATCGGCCCAGCGTTTTCGAGCGTGCCTACGGCAACAATGCCAACTATCTGCACGGCCACCATGGCAATGCGCTGCTTTCGCGCTATCCGATCCTGCATCGGGAGAATCGCGATGTTTCCGATCATGCGCTTGAAAAACGCGGCATCCTGCATTGCGTGGTGTTGATCGATGAGCAGCCCGTGCATTGTTTTGTTGTGCACTTCGGATTGTTTGCGCGCTCGCGGTTGCGCCAGGTCGATGCCCTCGTGAAATGGGTCAAGGCCGAGGTGCCCGCCGACGCGCCACTGCTTATCGGCGGTGACTTCAACGACTGGCAAAACCGCTTGTCGCAACACCTGTGCGGACAACTCCAGGTGCGTGAGGCCTTTGACTGCATCAAGCCCCAATACCGGAATGTGCGCAAGGCCGTACACTTCGTGCGTGACCGGCTTGGCGCGATGGGGGTCGACTTCGACGCGCCGGACTGGCCCACTCCGCGGCGCATCAAGAGTGCGCGCACTTTTCCGTCACTGGCGCCTTGGCTGCGTATGGACCGGATTTACCTGCGACACTTTTCCGTGCTCGATGCGCAAGTGCTGCGCGGACCGGCCTGGGCCCGTATGTCTGATCACAGCCCGTTGATTGTTGATATGACACTTCAGCCCACGGGACGCAAGTAGCGATGGCAACCACGATTCATCTTGATGAGTCGGGTGAGCAGGATGTCAGCCTTAACTGGTACGAAAGCCTGGTCCCAACAATGCGCGACGGTCATGAGGTCCGATTGCTCACTTGTGGGCGCGACTTCTTTCCCCGGCTGGTAGAGGCCATCGGCCAGGCGCGTGAAAGCGTCTGGCTCGAAACCTATATCTTCAACGACGACCGCTCGGGCCGCCAGGTGGCGCAGGCGCTGGTCGACGCGCACGCCCGCGGCGTGACCGTGCGTTGCGTGGCCGATGGTTTTGGCACGCAACGTCTGACGGGCAAGGTGGCGCGCTTGTTGAGCGAACCGGGCATCCAGTTCGAGACTTTTCGTCCCGAAGTGTTCAGCTTTGCGCTCGACCGGCAACGGCTGCGCCGCCTGCATCGCAAACTTGTAGTGATCGACGCCGAGCTCGCCTTTGTTGGCGGCATCAATATGCTCGATGACTGGATCGATCCGAACCACGGCCCGCTCGATTCACCCCGGCTCGATTTTGCCGTCGAGGTGCGCGGCCCACTGGTTGCCAATGCCAATCTGGCCGTGAGTCGGCTGTGGTGGGAGTTGTCGCTGATCAACCGGTCGCTGCGCAAGCCACGGCCCAGCGGTGCGCCGCGTGCCGTGGCCGAGCCGTTCAGACCGCCGCCGGCGGTGGCCGGCAAGGCCTGCTCGACCGGATCGGTCAAAGCGATGCTCGCAGTGCGCGACAACCTGCGGCACCGGCGCACGATCGAACGCTGGTATCTCGATTCGTTCGAGCAGGCGCGCACCGATATCCTGATCGCCAATGCGTATTTTCTGCCGGGCGGGCGCTTTCGAAAGGCCTTGGCCGAAGCCGTTCAGCGCGGGGTGCGGGTGCGCTTGCTGTTGCAGGGCAAGGTTGAATACCGGATCCAGCACTGGGCTACGCAAGCGCTTTACGATGAGTTGCTGGCCAGCGGTATTGAGGTCTACGAGTATCAGCGCAGCTTCTTGCATGCCAAGGTGGCGGTCATCGACGACATGGCTACCGTTGGCTCGTCCAATATCGATCCGTTTTCGCTGCTGCTGGCCCGCGAAGCCAACGTGATGATTGATGATCCGGCTTTCGCGCAGTCGTTACGCGCGCAACTCGATGAGGCGATCGAACACGATTCGTCCGCGCTGGAACTGAGCCGGCACCGGCGCCGCCCCTGGCTGCAGCGCGCCATGAACTGGGTGTCGTTCGTGCTGTTGCGGGCGGCGGTCGCTGTTACCGGCCAGGGCGGCGACTACTGAGGCGCCCAAAGCCTACTGGGCCCTGGCCAGCAAGGCCTCGATTTGCGCGGGATCGGTAATTGGCCGGGGGTTGGTGCGCACCCACAGATTTTCCATGGCGCCGGCGGCAATCTTTTGATGCTGGCTCGCTTGCACGCCTTGTTCGCTGAGCCGCGTTGGCATGCCAAGCCGGGCGATCAGCGCCGCAATCTGATTGGCGGCACTGTCATCACCGCCCAGTGCCCGGGCAATGCGGCCTTGCGCCTGTGCGGTGTCCGGTTCGTTGAAGCGCATCACGTGCGGCAACATGATGCACGAGGTATAGCCATGACTGATACCGGTGGCGGCGCCCAGGCTGTGGCCGATGCCGTGGCTGGCGCCATAAGCGGCGCGCAAGATGCCCAGCCCGGCCAGCCATGCTGCTTGCTGGCACTGCAGGCGCGCCTGCAGGTCGGCCGGTTCCTGGACAGTGCGCGGCAAGGCTCGCGCAAACAACTGCAGCGCGTGCAGGCTGGTGGCTTCGACCAGCGGGTTGGGCTGCACCGAGCAAATGCCTTCGACGGCATGGTCGATGCCACGCACGCCGGTCGATAACCACAGCCAGGCCGGCGTGTGCATGGTGATGGCCGGATCAAGAATGACGGTGGCGGCGCCGATGGTTCGGCCGAGATAACCATCCTTGATGCCGCGCACCGGATCGGTACAGCCACCAAAGTCGGAGAACTCGGCCGCGCCCAGCGTGGTTGGAATGACTGCCTGCCGAAACGGCGCATCTTTGACGAGCGGTTTGATCCGCGTGCCGTCGGGTTCGGCTTTAAGCCGGTAGTCGTCGAGTTGCTCGGGCCGCGTCAACTGATGAGCTACTGCAATCTGCATCACCTTGGCGGTATCGATGGCCGTGCCGCCGCCTACGGTCAACACCAGATCGGGGCGGGCCTCACGGGCGGCATCGGCGGCGGCGATGACGCTGGCGCGTGGCGTGTGTTCGACGCAGTCATCGAAGGTCAGGCAATGACGCTGACCAAGTGTCTGTCGAATGCGCTCGATGGCCTCGGTCTGCCGATTAAGCGTTTTGCTGGCGATGATCATGACGCGGCTGGCTTGCCGCCGCTCGCATTCCTGCAGCGCGGCCTGATCGGCGGCCAGGCCCCAGATGACGCGGTCCTGAGCGAGGTATTCATGAACACCGCTGGGCAGGGGCAGGGTTGCCGGCATGGGGAGAGTCTCCGTCTACTGACGTTGATAGGTGATGACGTGCCAAGGGTGGTTGACACCGGTAGCATCGCATCATGGTCGATCGCGCTGGCTTGAGCAAAAGCATAGCCTCATCCGAGGCGTCTGACAGTACCGCGTCTGCGGGCGGCGTCAGTCTTGCCGCATTGCGAACCATGCACCAGGCCTTCATGCAGGCGGTCGACGCAGCGGCCGTGCCGCTGGCAGGGGTTGATTTCACTAGCGCGCCGCGCCGCGCCAAACCGATAACCGTTGCCCTTGGCACGCTCGACCTGAGTGGCCGGGACGCAAGGCTGACGTTGACGGCCTTGTTGGCGTTGCCTGATTTCGAGCAGTTTGAACACTGGCTTGGCGAACCCGGTGCCCGCCTGACCGGCTTCGATCTGCCTTTCGGGCTGCCCCGCGAGTTTGTGTTGAGTCAGGGCTGGCCAACCGACTGGCAGGCATGCATCGCGCACTACGCAAGTCTGTCGCGCGAACATCTGCGTGAACGCTTCCGGCACTTTTGTGCCGGGCGCCCGGTCGGCGGCAAATTCGCCCATCGCCAGACCGACGGACCGGCTGGCGCCAGCCCGTCGATGAAATGGGTCAATCCGCCGGTCGCCTGGATGTTGCACGCCGGCGTGCCGCGCCTGATTGCTGCCGATCTGAGTCTGCCCGGCCTGCGGATCGGCTCGCCGGTGCGCCTCGGCGTGGAAGCCTATCCGGGTTTGCTGGCCCGGCAGGTGAGCTCGGCTTCCTACAAAAGCGATACCCGGGCTCGCCAGACCGCTGCCCGCCACTCGGTACGACAGGCATTGCTGGGCGCCTTGCTCGACGGGGCGATCGGGCCGGTCGGGGGGCTGGTCTGCGCTGATCTGCATCAGCAGCAAATGCTCGACGACGGCACCGGCGACAGCCTGGATGCCGTGCTGTGTCTGGCGCAGGCGGCTGTGGCTGTGGCCCGGCCGCAGGCTGACTTCGGGCTGCCGGCCGGCCTTGATCCGCTGGAGGGCTGGATAACAGGAGCCGGCGTTTAATCGGCTGAAATCGACTTCGGCTGGCCGGAATGCCCTTTCGTCAGTTGATTAAAACCTTTTGCGGGGAAAAAGATACCTATGTGATGCGCTTCACTGTATCCAGTGGGAGGGGCGCTTATAGTGGTGGCTTACAACGAAGTGCCTGCCCGTATAGGGGTGTTTCAGCATTTGGGGACGATGATGGGTGGTACAGCTCTGACTTCAAGCTTGCTCGGGTTTCTGTTCGTTGGCTTCGCCGCCACCGCGCAGGCCGAATCCCGTTTCGCGTTTTCACTGGTCCCTGCTCAAGCTGATCGGCATGGCGTCATTCCCGTGTCCGCCACCCCGTTTGATCCCACCTCCTTGCCTCAAGAGCGCTTTTTTGGCCGCGACAGCTATTCCTCGCGAGCCGTGGCGCTCGATATCGTGCTCAATGCCGTTCAGGTGCGCCACAGCGATTCGCTGATCTATCGCCACCAGGTCAATCGGGGTTATCGCGTATCGACACGCTGGCGTTTGCGTGCGTCGCGACGCAACGTCACGTTGCGATACGAAATCCGCTTCTGAAGGCTTCTGTCGCCCGACATCGGCCATTGAACCCGGCGAGTCATCAAAATTTGATCGATTGCTAATAAAGTGGCAGGCCTCTAACCGGTAGTAGCGATGGGCCTCTTTAGAAGTAAACCGCATCAACCAGCCGTGCAGGGAGTCAATGGAGATTCTCTGGCCATTGCCCCAGCCTATTCAGCCACGCGCACCACGGCGGCGGGGCTGGGCCATGGGTCAGGCGATGAAAACCGCGATTCGGGCGTGGCCGGCATCAAACCGGCCTTGTTTGGCGTCGGTGCCCGCGCGGGCTTCAAGGTGTTCCTGCTGGTGGGGCTGATCGACGGTGCGCTGCTGTACTGGTTTCACGAACGCGCGCCCACTTTGTACGGCTCTGCCGAGGTATTCAAGATGCTGGCGGTTGTGCTGGGCGCCAATGTGCTGGTGGCGAGCCTGGGCAGCTATTTGTTTGGCCGTCAGATTGCCGGTCGGGTTCGGCAAGTCTCTGATCTGCTCGAACGTACTCAGGGCGGCGACTATCGCTTGCGACTCAAACCAGGTAGCAATGATGAGATCGGCATGCTCAGTCGGCGGGCCAATCTGCTCAGTTCCTCGGCCGAGGTGCGCGAGAAGCGCATCACGGAATCGGCGCTGACCGATGCGCTGACCGGCTTGCCCAATCGCGCGCTGCTGACCAATCGACTTAATCAGACCATCAAGGTGGCCGAGCGCGAGCGGCGCAGCTTCTCGGTGGCGCTGATCGATCTGGATCGCTTCAAATGGGTCAATGACACGCTCGGCCATGATGCCGGCGATGTGTTGCTCATCGAGGTGGCCCGGCGCCTGAAGGCAACGGTACGCACCAGCGATACGGTCGCGCGGCTGGGTGGGGACGAGTTTGTGTTGTTGATGGGCGGTGGCCTGAAGGCCGCCGAATCGGTGGCCAAACATGTGCTCGATGCGATGAAGACGCCGGCCCGCTTGCAGGACCAGATGGTTGATATCGGCATGAGTATCGGCATAGCCGTTTATCCCGATCACGGTCGTGACACCTTGTCGCTGATGCGTCACGCCGATTCGGCGATGTACAGCGCCAAGCGCAAGCAGGCGGGGCGTTCGGTCTATGAAGCGGGCAATCGCAGTGATCGACCGAGTCCGAATGCGTTGTCGATGCTTGGCGAAATGCGCGTCGGCCTGGAAAAGAAGCAATTCGTGCTTGAGTACCAACCCAAGCTCGATCTGAATACCGGCCTGATCAAGGGTCTTGAAGGTCTGGTGCGTTGGCGGCATCCGCAGCGCGGTCTGATCGCACCTACTGATTTCATCCCGCTGGCTGAGCAAACCGGCTTCATGCGTGAGCTTACTTTCTGGGTGGTTGCCGAGGGCGCCAAATTTGCCGCCCGTATAGCCCGCGAGAACCTGGAAACCCAGGTGTCGGTCAATGTGTCGGCGCAAGACATCGAGAATCCGGCCTTTGCCGAATCAATCGCGAAGATTCTGCGCGATGAGAAGCTCGATCCCAAGCGCTTGTGTCTGGAGATCACCGAGAGCGGTGTGCTCAGCGAGACCGAGAATGCGATGAACAACCTGCGCTCGATTGCCGATCTTGGCGTGCGCCTGGCTGTTGACGACTTCGGCACCGGCTATGCCTCACTCAAGCAATTGCAGAACCTGCCGGTCACTGAACTCAAAATTGACCGTTCCTTTGTGTCGGGTATGCACCAGAATCGTGGCAATTCGACCATCGTCAAATCGACTATCGAAATGGCCGGCGAATTGGGCATGCGGGTGGTTGCCGAGGGCGTGGAAACCGTGGAAGAGTTACGGGTGCTGGCCAAGATGGGTTGCGATGAGGCGCAGGGCTACTACCTTTCCAAGCCGCTGCCCGGTACTGAGGTGATTGCCTGGATCAAGATGCGCCACTCCTTGCATGAAACCTCGCGCGAAGAATATTTCCGGATGCTCATCTCGCCCTGAGCGCGGCCCGCGCCGATTCTGGCGAATTCGTTTGACAAAAGCGCCGGGGTGGTTAATAGTACGGTCGTACTATTACTGAGACATCCTTATTTTGGAATCCACTCCCAAGCCCGGACGTAAGGGGCAACAGACCCGGCAGGCAGTGCTTGATGCGGCCATCGCGCTCGCCTCCAGCAAGGGCCTGGAAGGCCTGACCATCGGCGCACTGGCTGAGCGCTTGAGTATGTCCAAGAGCGGCGTATACGCCCATTGCGTCTCGCGCGAAGAACTGCAGATTGCAGTGCTGCGCGAATATGAAGTCCGCTTCGTCAACGAAATTCTCAAACCTTCCGTGCGCCAGCAGCGCGGGCTGGCCCGCTTGCGCGCCATCTTCGGCGCCTGGCTCGAACGCACCGCCGCCGAGGCGCTCAGCGGTTGCATCATGATTTCCGGCGCGGTCGAGTACGACGACCGGCCCGGTGCGGTGCGCGATGAACTGGTGCGCATGGTGCGCTCCTGGCAGGGCGAGGTCTTGCGTGCCATCGGCCAGTGCAAGGAGTCCGGCGAGTTGGTGGGCGAGCTCGACGAGGAGGCATTCGGGTTCGAGCTCACCGGCGTCATCCTGGCCTTGCATCATGATGCGCGCCTGTTGAACAACCCGCGCGCCCTGCATAACGCTCGCCTGGCTTTCGAGCGGCTTGTTTCCACTTACGCGAATCCCGCAGCGGCCAGGACAGCGGCCACTTCCCAAGTCATCACCGACCACCGATCTGCGGCCTGAAGGCTGCCGGTAAACATTCCCTCAGGAGTAGATCTCATGCCTCAATTCAATCCCCCGTTGCGCGATCAGCAGTTTGTGTTGCACGAGTTGCTCGGTGTAGAGCAAGTGTTCAAGGAGTTGCCCGCTCATGCCGAGGTCGGGCGCGACCTGATCGATCAGGTGCTCGAAGAGGGCGGTAAATTTGCCAGCGAAGTGGTGTTCCCGCTCAACCGTGATGCCGACGAAGAAGGTTGCCACTATGAGGGCGACGGCGTGGTGCGCACGCCCAAAGGTTTCAAACAAGCCTATGAAAAATATGTCGAGGCTGGCTGGCCGACGCTCACTTGTACCCCCGAGTTCGGCGGTCAGGGCATGCCCCAGGTCGTTGGCATGTCGATGCTCGAGAATCTGAATTCGGCCAGTCAGGCCTGGGCGATGTATCCCGGCCTGTCGCACGGCGCTTACGAATGTCTGCTCGAACACGGCAACGACGAACAAAAGGCCACCTACCTGCCCAAGCTGGTGTCGGGCGAATGGACCGGCACGATGTGTCTGACCGAGCCGCACTGCGGCACCGATCTGGGCATGTTGCGCAGCAAGGCCGAGCCGCAGGATGACGGCAGCTACAAGATCAGCGGCACCAAAATCTTCATCTCCTCGGGCGAGCACGACATGGCCGCCAACATCATTCACCTGGTGCTGGCGCGATTGCCCGATGCTCCTGAAGGCACGAAAGGGATTTCGCTGTTCCTTGTGCCCAAGTTCATCCCCGACGCCGACGGCAACCCGGGCGAGCGCAACGGCATCAAGTGCGCACGGCTCGAAGAGAAGATGGGCATCCATGCCAACTCCACCTGTGTAATGGATCTGGACGGTGCGACCGGCTTGCTGGTTGGCGACGCCAATCGCGGCCTGAACGCCATGTTCGTCATGATGAACGCGGCCCGTATCGGGGTTGGCCTGCAGTCGTTGGGGCTGATGGAAGTGGCCTATCAGAACGCGGTGGTCTACGCCCGTGAGCGCTTGCAGATGCGTTCGTTGTCGGGGGCCAAGGCGCCGGACAAACCGGCCGACCCGATCATCGTGCACCACGATGTGCGCAAGATGTTGCTCACGCAACGCGCCTGGATCGAAGGCTCGCGTGCTTTTGCGATGTGGTTGGCGTTGCAGTCCGATATTGCAGGCAATCACCCTGATGAAGACGAGCGCAAGACAGCCGAAGGTCATCTCACCTTGCTCACGCCGGTTGTCAAAGCCTTCCTGACCGACAACGGCTTTGAAGCCACCAACATGGCCATGCAGATTTATGGCGGTCATGGTTATGTGCGCGAATGGGGCATGGAGCAATACGTGCGTGATGCGCGCATCAACATGATCTACGAAGGCACCAATGGCATTCAGGCGCTTGATCTGATCGGTCGCAAGGTGTTGCAGGACGGCGGCCAGAAGCTCAAGGCCTTCGGGGCGCTGGTACGTGAGTTGATCGAAGAGGAAGGCACCAACGAGGCGATGGCCGAATTCATCAATCCGCTTGCCGACCTGGCTGGCAAGGTTGAGAAGTTCTCGATGGAAATCGGCATGAAGGCGATGCAGAACCCGGACGAAGCCGGTGCGGCCTCGGTCGACTTTCTGCGCGTAATTGGTCATCTGGTGCTGGGTTACTTCTGGGCGCGGATGGCCAAAGTGGCGCTGGCCAAGGTTGACAGCGGCGACAGCTTCTACAAGGTCAAGCTTGCGGTGGCCCGTTTCTACTTCACCAAAATGATGCCCGAGACGGCTTACCGGATGCGTGCCGCCCGTGCCGGTGCCGGCCCGCTGATGGATCTCGAGGCCGAGTTGTTCTGAGTCACCGATAACGCTTTGCGCAGTATTTATCGGTAGCCCTTGCAGGAATCAACGGAGAAAGAGCAGTGTCAAATTTCATCATCAGAAAGGTTGCGGTCCTGGGGGCCGGCGTGATGGGTGCGCAAATTGCCGCCCATCTCGTCAATGCCGGTGTCGAGGTCGTGTTGTTCGACCTGGCCGCCAAAGAAGGGCCGAAGAACGGCATCGCCGAGAAGGCGATTGCCGCCCTGCCCAAACTGAATCCGGCGCCGCTCGGCCGGCCCGAGTTGGCGGCGTTCATCAAGCCGGCCAACTACGACGAGCACCTGAACCTGCTGGGCGAGTGCGAACTGATCATCGAGGCCATCGCTGAGCGCATGGACTGGAAACATGATCTGTACAGCAAGATCGCGCCGCATGTGGGCGCGCACACCATTCTTGCCTCCAACACCTCGGGTCTGTCGATCA